>NZ_MXAN01000064.1 GCF_002027545.1 Moraxella lacunata | reverse complement strand
TTATAATACAAGGGGCGAATATGATTCGCCCTTGATAAATCAATCACTCACACCTAACAAATTTGACATTCAACATAGGCTTTGTAGGGGGAGTGTTGAACACACCCTTTGATGACATTACTGCACAAGGCGTGCTCAGCACACCCCTACATCCAAACATCATTGTGTTTGTAGTAATTTTAAAGTTTCTTGGGTATATGTAAAGTTGAGAATGGGGTATTCATTTGTTATTTAAAGGAAAATATCATGACTGTTTCATTAGAACAATTACAAGGCTTGGAAAATAAGCATGGATTTAATTATCCCATGATTTATAAAACATTATGCCAAAATAATATGCTAACGTGGGGCGAAGTGAATATTCATTGGAAAAAAGAAATTTATCCTACTTTAAAGGATAATCCGCCTTTGTCATTATATATTAATCACATAGAAGTTATGGATTTTGACGATATTGAGCATATTACAGATATGTTTTTAAATCAAGATGACCATATGGCAATCAACCCAAATTATTTATTTGTGCCATTTTTGCAAGACGGCTTAGGGGATTATTACTGTTTTTGGTATCATCATGATTTGCCATATTTATCAAAAGATGATGTGCCGATTGTGCTATTTCATCATGATTATGATGAAGCCGATATTTTAGCAAAAGATTTACAGGATTTTATTTTTTATTTGATGTTGTATGGCGTTGTTGATATTGAGTCTGATAGCGAGCTTATGCAGGATATTGAGACAAATTTAGCCAATTATCTAAAAAGTCATAAAAAATACCTAAAACCAGAGCATTACGATGTCATCAAGAAAATTTATGGGTATAATTTTGATGATAATAAAGAAGGATTGATTGATGAAGGTGAATTCATAAAAATGTTACATGAGCATATCGGCTTTAAAGGATTATTGACAAGTTTTGATTGTCGGTAAATTATTTGATATTAAAAATTGGTATTATTAAGATGTATTTTTTATAAAAAGATATCAACTTTCTTATAAGAATATATTTATCCAATCTTTTTAAACTCCCCATTTAATGATAAAATAAATTTCTTTTTAAAAAACTAAACCCCATGCCAAAACTTCTACCCCTACTTTGCACCGCCTTAGCTCTATCTGCTTGTGTAAGTACACATACTTCACAGAATAATTCGCAAGGCAATTTGTGGCAATCGCCCACGCCCACATTTGCCCCACACACCCCAAAAGCCGAGCGTATCGCCCAAATCGCCCTGCGTGAACACAAGGCATGGGGCGAGCCGTTTATCACCACAAACGGACAAATCGCCAAATATAGCCATTATGAGTCCGAAAACGCACGCCTGACGGACGGTTCACGAGCGTGGGAGCGTGTGGTGGCGTATTGGCGTGATAGTGGGGCGTTGGCACGGCTTGATAGGGCGTTGCCTTATGAGCGTTGCGACAAGGCGGACAGGGGCGAGAACGCCAGCACCAACATTTGCCGAGCCTTTGCAAGCGATGTGGCATGGTCGGCAGGCTTTGTGTCGTATGTGATGAGACAGGCGGGTGTGGATTTTTATGTGTCGCCACGCCATTTTGATTATATCGCCACATCTTGGCAGGGCGTGGGCGATTATCGCACGGCAGACCCTTTGGCAAACCCCCTAAAACAGGGCGATATGCTGTGCTATGTGCGAAGTTATGGGCGTGAGCTGATTGGCAGTTATCAGGCGTTGGACGAATATTTGGCGGATAATGGACGTGGTTTGCCTGCTCATTGTGATATCGTGGTCAAGACCGATAAGGAAAATCAAGAGATTTGGCTCATCGGCGGAAATGTGCTACATACCGTCATGTTACGCAAAATGCCTATGGACGATGACGGCAACGTAATATTGCCTGCCCCAAGCGAGATAGAATGCAATCCCAATCATGAAACGGCGTGTAATTTTAATCGGCAAAATTGGGTGGTGGCGTTGGTGTTGCAGGAGTAAATCAAAGAATCATTTTAAATTTGGACGTGTAGGAGCGAATCACATTCGCCCAACCGTATCATTTTTAAATTTCTTTGGATGTATTGTCCGAATTATCTTTAATCGGTTTACTTAATGCTAATAAAGCGATTAATTCATCATTGGGTTTTCTGTCATTTTCTAATAATGCTATAAGGTTTTTGCTATCAGCTTTACCTATTTGCCATATCAATTTTTGAGATATGGACTTATTGTTTGTCATCGTTTGAATTAAATTAAGCATAGGCAAAGTTGGATTGGATTTTTAAAGCGTGTATGATTTTATGCACGGTCGCCCATGTTGGTTGTGTTCGCCCTTTCACGGTTTTGTATAGGCTTTCACGGTTTAGCCCTGTTAATTTGGCAACTTCTGCAACGCCTTTTTTCTCTATCAAATGTGATAAGGCGGTAACAAATAATTGTGGGTCGTCATCATTAAAGCAATCACTTAAATAATCCAAAATCTCATCATCACTTTCAAAATAATCAAATGCGTTAAATTTAGTGGTTTTCATTGCTATTCTCCCAAGTTTTTGCAATTTCTTTGGCTTTAATAATATCGGCTTGCTGGGTGGATTTATCTCTGCCTGATAATACTAAAATAAAAGTTTCGCCCTTTTGTATGGCGTACACTCTAATACCAACATTAACATGAATGCGAAGTTCAAAAACACCTTCGCCAACATTATCAATGTCGCCAAAATGCCTCATTTCAAGTCGTAACAAACGGCTAATAACTGCCTTTTTGGCGATTGGGTTTTTGAGTGATTTTAGCCACTCATCAAACTGTTCCGTCTTTTCAATCGTAAACATAAAATTACTCTTTTTGAGTATTGTAGCCTACAAGCTACAAAATTACAAGCCAGTATTTCAATTTTTTCAAAACCCCAAAAAACATTTGCCCAAACCCCCAATATTCATGTATCATTAGCCTATTTTTAGCACACAAAAAAGGACAGACATGAGCGAACAAACCCCCAAAGCCAACCTAGACACCAACCAAATTACCGATTTGCGTGGCAAAATTGACAGTATTGATGAACAAATTCAACGACTTATCAACGAGCGAGCAGGCATCGCCCAACAGGTCGCCATTGCCAAAAAGAGCCATGAAGATCACCCCATTTTTTATCGCCCTGAACGTGAAGCCCAAGTGCTAAAAGCGGTCATGGCTCGCAACACAGGACCTTTGAGCGGTGAGAAAATGGCACGCCTGTTCCGGGAGATTATGTCGGTGTGTTTGGAGCTAGAAGCCCCGCAAAAGGTCGCTTTTTTGGGGCCTGTTGGCACGTTTACCCACGCTGCTGCCCTAAAACATTTTGGCAAGGCAGCGACAACCGTACCGCTTGCCACGATTACCGATGTGTTTCGTGAAGTGGAGGCAGGCTCTGCCATGTATGGCGTGGTGCCTGTGGAAAACTCATCCGAGGGCGTGGTCAATCATACGTTGGACGCATTTTTGGGGTCAAGCCTAAAAATCATCGGCGAGGTGGAGTTGTCCATTCATCATAACTTTTTGGTGGCAGAACACACCAAAGTGGACAGCCTAAGTCGCATTTATTCGCACCAGCAGTCGCTTGCCCAGTGCCGTCATTGGCTTGATGTCAATTTCCCCAATGTGGAGCGTGTGGCGGTATCCAGTAATGGCGAGGCGGCAAAACGCCTACAAAACGAATGGCATTCGGCAGCCATTGCAGGTGATGTGGCAGTGGCAGAATACGGCTTGCACAAGTTGTACGAAAACATTGAGGATAACCCCAACAACACCACTCGCTTTCTTATCATCGGGCATGAAGCGGTCGCCCCAAGCGGGCAGGACAAAACGTCCATAGTCGTATCAAGCCCAGACCGTGCAGGGGCGTTGATTGAGCTACTAGAACCCCTAAAAAAACATGGCATATCCATGACGAGCATTGAAACTCGCCCCGAGCGTCCGAACAAATGGGCGTATGTGTTCTTTATTGACATGACGGGGCATATCACTGACGACAACGTCAAAAACGCCATTGACGACATTGCCAAAATCGCCAAAGACGTGCGAGTATTGGGGTCATATCCGAAGGCGGTTTTATAAAATCAGGATGATAAAATTGCCCTGTTTTGGGGTGATTTGGTATTGTTAATTAACCCTACCTTTGGGCGGATTTGTAGAGGCAAATTGCAATTTGCCCTGTATTAAAATCTGATAATTGGGCGAATGTAATTTACCCCTACACGCCCGAATTTTAAAATATATCTTTATTAAACAATACCAGTAATTTTAAATAGGGAGCAACTAATGATTACTGATACGGTAACGATTAACGAATACGGGCAAGTAACATTGCCGATTTGGCTTTTTGAAAAAATCGGAGCAAAAAAAGGGTCGCCATTAACCATTCAATTTGATGAACAAAGTGGCAATTTCCAATTTTTATCGCCCACTCATCAAGACGAACCAAAAAAGCAAATTAAATCAGGGTTTGGTATGCTAAAAACCAATATTCCTGCCGTTCCTGTGGATATTGTGCCAAGTGAATGAAATGACTACCAAACCATTATTCAACAAAACCGCCATTATCGGACTTGGGCTTATCGGTGCAAGCCTTGCAACCGCCATGCTTGACAAAAAGCTCACCCATGAGATTGTGGCGTGCGATGACAATGCCGACACCCTAAAAACCGCCCAAGAGATTGGGCTTATCTCGCACGGCTCGTCCATGCTCACGGACGTGCTACAAGGGTGCGATTTGGTGGTGATTTGTGTGCCTGTGCAAGCGGTGTTACCGATTTTTCGTACGCTCGCCCACGCCAAAAAAAGCGGACTTTTGGCGGACGACTGTATCGTAAGCGACGTGTGTAGCACCAAAATGAACGTCATCACCGCTTGCAACACCGCCCAAGATGAGACGGGCATTGACCTAAATTTTGTCCCTGCTCACCCCATTGCAGGGGCGGAGCGGTCTGGGGTACTCTCTCGTAAGGCGGATTTGTTTGTCAATCACGCCCTTATCATCTGCCCCAATCAAGCGGACGATATTTATACCAATAAAATCATAGACTTATGGCAAAATATCGGAGCGGTCGTCAGTCTCATGACCCCACAAAAGCACGATGAAATCCTAAGCCTAACCAGTCATTTGCCCCATTTATTGTCTTATGCTTTGACTTATCAGCTTGCCAAAGATGATGAGAATTTAAATATTTTTCGCTATGCAGCGGGCGGATTTCGGGATTTTAGTCGTATTTCGGCAAGTAGTCCGATTATGTGGCACGACATTTTTTTGGCAAATAAACAAGCGGTATTGCAGGGGCTTGATGACTATCAGGCGATTTTAAATCAATTAAAATCTGATATTGAAAATGACAATTCTGAAAAGTTATTAGAAACTTTTGAGATTGCCAAAAATGCTCGGGAATATTTTGGGCGGTTATTGATTGAAAAAGAGCAGTTAAAGAGTGATAAGTAAGGTGCGGGTTATGCACCATTTACAAAGTATGGTTATTGTATTTAGCAGTAATTCAAAAGGTTAAATAATGAAAGAAATTCAAAATTTGCTAAAAACAGTGAGTAATGAAATACAGCTTATCAATACGTCAAAAAGACTATATGCCAAACAACTTGCTCCAAATTTTAGCATTTTTAATTATATTGCAACCAATGAGACCAATTTAAGTTATATTTTGGCGGATTTATTAAATCCCAAAGGTTCTCATCAGCAAGATGATTTATTTTTAAAACACTTTATAAAAATCTGCTTGCCAAGTTTACAATGCCCAGAATGGAATGAATTTTTGGATAATCTTTCAAAGGTTAATGTTGAAACAGAAGTTACTACTAAATCATCTCGGCGTATGGATATTTATTTAACTGACGGCAAACAATATGGCATTTGCATTGAAAACAAACCTTATGCAAGAGACCAAAAAGAACAATTAAGTGATTACTATCAAGAGTTAATTAAAAAACACCCTTACAAACATTTGGTTTATTTGTCCCAAAATTTACCAAGTGATTATAGCGTAAAAACAGAAGATTTAGAACAATGGCAAATGAATAATGAATTTAGTCATATTAGCTATAATGATTTGGTTGATTGGTTAAATGCGTGTAAGGCGGATTGTCAAAATGCCAGTGTTTTAGAATTTATTAACCAATTTATAAAATTTATTCAAAAGCAATTTATGGGAATAAGTGATATGAGCGAGCAAAATGCAATTATTAATTCAATTTTAGAAAGCAATGAAAGTATTGTTTCAGCGATTAAAATCGCCAATCAAATTCCCACATTACAAAGAAATTTGATTGAAAAATTGAATAGGCAATTAACTGAAAAAATCAATCAAAACCAAAATTATCATTTACACAAAAATAAGTCCGTTTCTCTTAATGAGAAAAATAGGGGTTTTTATATAAAAGTAAAAGATTATAATTTATACATTGCATTTGAATTTCAAGGTGGTAATTACAACAACCTAATAATTGGTTATAAATCACTTGATAAAAATTTGAGAAAAGGAAATGAAGTTTACGATAAAGTTTCTAAGGAAATCGTTAACTCTTTGCCTGATAAAAATATAAAAACATCTAAGATTTGGTTTGCTTACTATTACCCAAAAAATTTGCGTTATTGGCAATACAACTCTGATATTTGGATAAAAATCAATGACGGTAGTTTGGCGGATTTAATTATGAAAGAAGTTGAATTATTGTATAATAATATTGTAAAGAACAATATTAAAATTGAACCTTGATTTAATATTGGTGCATAATACACACCTTACCTACCAAAACTTTCTTTTTACCTTAGGAATTAGCAATGAAATACCAAATCACCCCCAGCACCACCTTTACAGGCACGCATAAAGTTGCCCCTGACAAATCCATTTCGCACCGCTCTATTATGTTTGGTTCTTTAGCAAATGGCGTAACCCGTGTCACCAATTTTTTGGAAGGCGAAGACGCATTATCTACCTTGCAAGCCTTTGCCGATATGGGCGTTGAGATTCACCGAGACGGCGACAAAGTTACCATTTATGGCGTGGGAATAAATGGGCTGACCGCCCCACAAAAAGAGCTTGATATGGGTAACTCTGGCACGAGTATGCGACTATTATCAGGGATTTTGTCCGCCCAAAAATTTGACAGCACCATGATAGGGGATAGAAGTTTATCCAAACGCCCCATGGAGCGAGTGGCAAAGCCCCTGCGTGAAATGGGGGCGGTCGTGGCAACCACAGGCGAGCGTGGCACACCGCCAATCACAATCACAGGCAATCAGACCCTAAATGCTATCACCTATGATATGCCTATGGCGTCCGCTCAGGTCAAATCCTGCCTGCTTTTGGCAGGGCTATGGGCAAATGGCGAGACGGTCGTAACCGAGCCTGAGATTACCCGAGACCACACCGAGCGAATGCTTAGGGCGTTTGGTTATGATGTCGCTGTCAAAAAGCTGGATAAGGGCAATGAGATTCGCATCAAAGGCGGTGGCGAGCTTGTGGCGTGTGATATTGAAGTGCCTGCGGATATTTCAAGTTCGGCGTTTTTTATGGTGGCAGGGGCGATTGCCAAGCATGGCGATGTGGTACTGCCAAAGGTGGGGATTAACCCAACTCGCACGGGCGTGATTGACATTCTAAAACTTATGGGGGCGGACATTCGCCTGACCAATGAGGCGGTGGTGGGCGGTGAGCCTGTGGCGGATATTTGCGTCAAGGCAAGCGAGCTACACGGCATTGAGATACCGCTACACCTTGTACCGCTTGCCATTGATGAATTTCCAGTGCTGTTTGTGGCAAGTGCGTGTGCCACAGGCAAGACGATTTTGCGTGGGGCAGAAGAGCTTAGAGTCAAAGAATCTGACCGCATTCAAGTCATGGCGGACGGTCTTGCCACGCTTGGTATTGACTGCACGGTGCTAGATGACGGCATTGAGATTGTCGGTAAGGGCGGGGCACAATTTGTGTTTGGTGGGGGCGAGATTGACTCTCATCATGACCATAGAATTGCGATGAGCTTTACGGTGGCAAGCCTGCGTGCGTCTGATACAATTATTATCAATGGTACAGAAACGGTTAATACGAGCTTTCCAAAATTTGCCGAATTGGTCAATAAGGCAGGGCTGAATGTGGAAGTGGTGGAGTAAGCCATGTTAAGTATTGATTTGGGTTCTACCAGCGGTCAATTTATTGATTGGCAAGCGGTGCAAAACGCCCTATTAAAGGGCGAGACCATATCGGTTAAGCAATCAGGCAAGGAAATTGGGCAATTTTTGCCCAATACCGCCAAGCCCACGCCCAAAAAACGCCAATTAGGATTTATGATTGGTGAAGGGGTCGTGCCTGATGATATTCATTGGGGTGATGATGAGATTATGGCAATGTTTGAAGAAAGTTTTGATGAGAATATTGAATGAATTATTTATTAGATACTCATATTGTCATTTGGCTTGCCAAAGAACCACATAAATTATCCGATAAAGTCAAAAATATATTGGAAAATACCGAAAACACCATTTATTTTAGCACGGTTAATTTATGGGAAATTGCCTTAAAAACCAATTTGAACAAAGACGGTTTCAAATTTGATACTATAAAATTATATCAAAGGTTGCTTGAAAATGGGTTTATCGAATTGGATATTAACCATAAATACACCAAAATTTTGGAGAATTTACCAATCATTCATAAAGACCCTTTTGATAGAATGCTAATTGCTCAATCAATGATTGATAATTTGTGTCTGATTACCAATGATGACAAAATCATTCAATATCAAGGCTTAAAATTTTTAACAAATGATTGATAAAAAATGAGCAATAAACTAACCATAACCACAACCCCAAAAGGGCTAATGACGGCTCTTTTGGCGTTTTTGATGTGGGGTAATTTTCCTTTTTATTTTAAGCTGTTGGACGGTTATCACGCTGTTGAAGTCATCACTCATCGGGTGGTATGGACGTTTGTGGTGTTAAGCCTTATCATCATCATTGGCAAAAGAACGGCTTGGCTTGCCCAAATCCGCCAAAATCCCAAATGGCTAGGTTTGACCTTTGTGTCGGCTCTCTTGATTGGCTCAAACTGGCTGACCTATGTGTGGGCGGTGGCAAATGATAGGGTGCTTGAAGCAAGCCTTGGTTATTTTATCAATCCCTTAATGGGCGTGGGGCTGTCGCTTGTCATCTTTAAAGAACGCCTGCGACTTTTGCAAAAAATCGCTGTCGCTCTTGCCGTGCTTGCCGTTGGCATTCAGGTGGTGCTGTTTGGTGGCGTGCCGTGGGTGAGTTTGATTTTGGCGTTGTCCTTTGCTTTTTATGGGGTGTTGCAACGCCAAACGCCTTTTAATGCCATTGACGGTTTATTTATTGAAACGGCTTTGCTGTTACCTTTGTGCTTGATGTGGCTTGTCGGTGCCGATGTGGCAAGTTCAACTTTGGCATTTTGGGTATCTTCTGATATTTGGCTACTGGCTTTGGCAGGCCCGATTACTTTATTGCCACTTTTATTGTACAACCAATCAACCAAACTTGTGAGTTTTAATACCTTATCCTTTTTGGGTTATTTAACGCCAAGTATTGTGTTTATGATTGCGGTGTTTTATTATCATGAACCGATTGATTTAAAACGCTTGATGATTTTTGGACTGATTTGGCTTGGACTGTTGGTGTTTAGTGTAGATATGGTGAAACATAGAAAACATTGATTTGATATAATTTGACATTGTAGGGGCAAATCATATTTGCCCTATGTTAATAGTTAATATTTGGAAATATAATTTCCCTACCCATTTTATAAAAGAGACAGATAATGAACGACATTGTTTTTATTCAAGGTTTAAAGATTAATACCCTTATCGGTGTCTATGATTGGGAGCGAGCCATTAAACAATCACTGGTGATAGATTGTGAAATGGTGTGCGACATGACACGGGCAAGCCAAAGCGATGATGTGGCATATGCCATAAATTATAAAACGGTGTGCGAAGACATAGAACGTCTATGCCATGAGATACAGGCAAAGTTATTGGAAAAACTTGCCGAAGAGATTTGTGTCTATTTACTCGCCCATTATCCTTGCCAAACCATTACGCTTACCATTCATAAGCCCAACGCCATAAAACAAGCCGACAGCGTGGGCGTAAAAATCGTTCGCCATAAATCTGCATAAGTGTTTTAAATTGCCATAAATTATAAATAAAAAATGATACACCAATATATCATCGCCTTAGGCAGTAATCATGACAGCGAGATAAGTTTTAACATTGCCCTTGATGAATTAAAGTTATGGGGCAATGTGGATTTATCGTCCATGATAATTGGTAAGGACTTTACAGGAAAAACAGAGCTGATTTATCATAATGCCGTGATGATGATAAAGTTATACAAGCCGATGAATTATGATAATTTTAATGAATTATTAAAAAGCATAGAAACACAATGCGGACGAGAACATGATAATAGTTTTAAAAAAGTGCCTATGGATTTGGATATTTTGGCGTATTATGAAAATGATAAATGGTGTATTATTAAAAAAAGATTGCCTTTTAAAAATCATGAAAAAACGGGACTGATTGAAGTTGCCCCGTTTTTATTAATTGATTAATTGGTATTGTTAATTAACCATACCTTTGGGTAGATTTGTAGGGGCAAATCACATTTGCCCTGTGATAAAGTGTTGATTTTTGGGCGAATGTAATTCGCCCCTACACGTCCAAATTTTAAAATATATCTTTATTGAACAATACCGATTAATTAATTTACGAATAAAACCTATTCATCAATTTATCTGTTCAACATTTCGCTCATTTAATGCGTCTCGCCATTCATTGACATAACCGCCACTGTGCAAGAATTTGACGATTACCCCATAATCGCTATTTTGGCGAATCAAATCCACTTTCCTAAGTACGCCCCTATCGGGTAGGATACGGCAGTCCACGCCGAGCAGGATTTGGGCGTGTAAGGTGCCGGCGATTTGGGTAAGATACAGCACGTCTTCTTTGGTATCAACCGCCCCTAAGTTTTTGACATCATCACTCAGTCCGTGCCACAGCTCATCATTACTTACCCATTCTAGGGTCGCCACGACTTTTTTGTGAGTGCTAAGAGTGGTTTTGGTGGGTGTTGGCGTGCGTGGGGTGAAGTCGTCTTTATCAACAATGGTTTGGTTGAAGGTGCGAAGTAGGTTTTCGTAATAATACAAATTGGGGTCAATGGCAAAACGCTCACGAGCATTAAAATGGCACAGCAGGTAAGCACACAGGCGGGGTATCATGCCATAGACCACAACGGACAACATCATGAGTGTGGCAAGGCGAGCAGGGGGGACATCGCCCCGAGACAGGCTAATTTGGCTGGGTAGTTCAAAACCAAACAGGCTTGGCACAAAGCCCAAACCCTTTAAAATCATGGCAAAATGGCTTTGGGATAACAGCGTGGATTCCCACATAAAGGCATAGCTTTTGAACAAAAACAGCATGAGTAGGGCAAGCACACTGCCTGCCAAGCCACAGAGCCACGCCTTGTGAATGACTTTGCCGATTTGCCATGCGGTGTTTTTTTGAAATTCTTCTTGGTAGATGTCAAAGGCTTCGCTTTCTATGGCGGATTTGGGGCGAAGTCGGTCTAGTATGCCATAAATGCCAGAATAGCGGTTGGGATTATTTAGCCCCACAAACCACAAAACGAGCGTAACCGTATGCCAACCGAGTAGCCCAAGCAGTACATAGAAAAAATTAACCACGTGCGTGCTAAGTAGCCCAAGCACCCCCACAAACCCAACCACGAACGAGATACCTGCATAGAGCCTGCCGACACCCTTCACCAAAAAATCGCCTTTGTGTAGGGCGGTTTGTAAGTCGCCTTGACTGTCCATGAGCGTGGCACGATAGATGAGCTTATCGGTGGGTGTGCCGTCTGATGAGCGGGCAAGGTCGGTGGCGACTTTGGGGTCGGTGGCAAAGATAAAACCTGACTTCTCTAAGCGTCTGACTAGGTCAAGCTGTTTGTGTGTGGCAGGGTCTATCTCATGGGCATTATCCAGATTTTCTAGGCGGATATTTTCTAATGACATGGCGTGGCTCGTGGGGTTATTGCTCTAATTCTCGCAATTTCTGCGTTAAATTGTCAAGCTCATCTTGTATGGTAGGACTGTTTTTTACGCTTAGCTGTTTGGTGAGTTTTTTGATTTGGGTGCGGATTTTGGCAAGTTCAATGGCGTTTTTGGCGGTGTCTTTGTCCATGGGCGTGCCACTTGGCTCGCTCATGACGTTTGCCATGACCGACTCAACCGAGCTAACCACAGGCTTGGTGCCGTCTGTGATACTTTGGGCGACACGGTCAAGATGGCGATGATAGCGAGTGCGTAGATGTGCCTGCTCGTCTGCTCGCTCGCTGGGCGTGATGGTGCGTGGGTGTACTTCTAGGCGAATGCAGTCCACAGGGCAGGGCGGTAGGCACAGCTCGCACCCTGTGCATAGGTCGGTGATGATGGTGTGCATGTGCTTGGCGGTGCCGATGATGGCGTCCACAGGGCAGGCAGGGATACATTTGGTACAGCCGATACAGTCGTTCTCATCGATGACGGCTCGCACTTCGGTGGGGCGGTCGGTGGCAGGGTCGGTTGCCCATTTGCTGGCGGTGGCAGGCAGGGTGGGGCGTGGGTCGCCATGCTTGGCAAGCACCGTGCCGATGGCGTCCGTTACCGCTTGACCGCCCGGCACGCATAAGTTGTGGGACTCGCCACGCACCGCCACGCCATAGGCATAGGGCAGACAGCCGTCTGGGTGTCCGCACAGACCGCACTGGGTTTGGGGCAAAAGTTCGTCTATCTGCTCGACGATGATTTTTTGGGTGGGGGTCAGGCGGTCAAGGGCTAGGGTGTTAAATAAAATCGGTAGGCAGGCTAAGCGGTCATTCATGGCGACAGGCTGTGAATAAAAGGAGGTATTATAGCAAGTTTTGGCAGGTTGTGCGACCATTGTGGGATGGCGTGTGGCAGGGATGATGTTAGATGGCGGATTTTATTTGCCAAAATGGGTAAAATTTTTTATAATCCAAACACGCTTTTTATTTAGGAAAACCCATGTCAAAAATTAACGTTGCTATCATTGGCGGTACAGGCTATACAGGCGTTGAGCTGATACGCCTATTATCCCGCCACCCCCATGTTACCATCAGTCATCTCACGTCCCGCAGTGAAAAGGGGCGGGCGGTGAGCGAGATTTTCCCAAGTCTGCTTGGCGTGTGTGATGTCGTGTACAGCGACATGACGGACAGCGTCATGGACGAGATTGGTAAGGCGTGCGATGTTGTGTTTTTTGCCACGCCACACGGGGTTGCCATGAGCCACACGCCAAAGCTCATTGCACAAGGGGTGAAGGTCATTGATTTGGGGGCGGATTTTCGTTTGCAGGATTTGGGCGAGTTTGGCAAATGGTATGGTTTGGAACATACTTGCCCTGACGTGTTGGCGGAGGCGGTGTATGGCTTGCCCGAGATTCACCGTGAAAAAATCAAATCCGCCAAGGTCATCGCCAACCCCGGTTGTTATCCCACCACCGCCATTTTGGGGCTAAAACCTGTGATAGACACCCAAAACGGTGCCGACAGCCCCTTGATTTTGCCGAACATTATCATCGATGCCAAGTCGGGTGTATCAGGGGCAGGGCGTAATGCCAAGATGAACCTGCTGTTTAGCGAGTTATCTGATAATTTCTCTGCCTATGGCGTGGTAGGTCATCGCCATACCCCTGAGATAAGTCAAGGCGTGCATACATTTTTGGGGTCTAAATTTGCCCAAAAAGTGCGGTTTGCCCCCCACCTTGTACCGATGATTCGGGGAATGTTTAGCACCATTCATCTGACCCTAAGCGATGACGGCAAGGCGTTAAACTGGCAAGAGATTTTTGAAAAAGTGTATCAAAACGAGCCATTCGTGGACGTGCTTGCCAAAGGGATGTTTCCCGATACTCGTTCGGTGCGAGCATCCAACCGCCTAAAAATCGCCGTTCATCAAGATGATGATACCTTGACTATCCTAGTCGTCCAAGATAACCTTGTCAAAGGGGCGAGCGGTCAAGCGGTGCAAAACATGAATATCCTGTGCGGATTTGATGAGATGTGTGGATTGGGTGTGGAGTTTGGTGGTTGTGCGGTGGTGCCTTGAAAAATATTCACCAACCCCAACATAAGACACACCACTTGATTTTACCAGTTTAATTTACCAGTTTATTTTAGCAAAGGAGCGTATCATGGCAGTTGAAACCCTAACCCTAAAAGTCTTTGGCATGACCTGTGATGGCTGTGTGCAAAGCGTGCATAACGCCATTAATGACATTGCAGGCGTGCAAAATGTGGAAGTCAATCTACCCTTAGAGCAGGCTGTCATTGAGTATGACGACACGCAAGTGGATAAGATTGAGCTGATTCGTGCGGTAGAAGACGCAGGATTTAGCACGACCTAAAAACATAGACATAAATAAAAGGCTAATCCAATGGGTTAGCCTTTTTTGTTGACAGCTAAATTTAGGCAGTCCACACCAGACTTCTCACATCATCTGCCGCATCTAGCCGATACAGCACGGTGTTATGCATGGGCATGGCGGTCTGAAAAGCACGAAATCGCCTGATGTCGGCATTATCACGCACAGGCAGATTCATGAGCCGATAGGCAAGCAGTCCAAGCCAAATCCCATGCCCAAAAAACAGCGTATTATCAGCAAATTCATCAATCCTATCGATGAATGTATCCACCCGCCCCATGAACTCGCCAAAGCTGTCCGCTCCCACGCCATGCCTATCATCTAGTCCCGCCGTTTGCCACCAATTGGTATTCATCAGACGGCGTGCGTCCACCGAGATGTCTTTGATGGCATCAAAGGCAAGGGTGTTTAACTCATCAAGCAGGTCAAGTGTGTTTGCGGTCATGCCATAATACCGACAAAAGGGCAGGGCGGTCTGCTGTGTGCGAAGCATGGCAGAATGATAAATATGGCTTGGGCGTATGCCCAGCTGTTGCCAATGAGTAAGGCGGTCTTTGGCTTGGGTGTGTCCTTTTTCGGTCAAAGGAATATCAGCATTGGGCAGGGGCGTGCCACCAGCGTTGGCAAGGCTTTCGCCATGACGGATAAAATATAGACTTTTCATGGTGTTTGTACCTATTAAAAAAGCGGAACTTTGCCCGCCTTTTAGATTCATATCAAATTTTAGATTTATCCCAAAACCGTCTGTTTAATTAAACCATACTCTGCTTTGGGTAGTCTTGCCCCAAACTGGCTCACCACACGGCTTGCCACCGCTCCTGCCAATGCCACGCACGCCCCATAATCCGCCCCTTGTGCTAAGGCATATAAGAACGCCCCTGCAAAGTTATCGCCCGCCCCGTTGGTGTCCACCACGTCCGCAGGCGGGACATCATACAGGCGAACGCTGTCTTTATGTCATCGTCCGTCTCGGCAAAGAGTTTGGCTTCGTCCATGTTGCAAAATATCATGTCCACACCGTCCATAAGCCACGCCATTACACCGTCTTTGGCAAAGCGAACCACCGCAGGGTCAGCAAAGCTCACCACGATTTTGACCCCTTGTGCTTTGGCGGTTTGGCACAGTTTGCCAATGGCATTTTGTACGGACGGAGTCATGGCAAGATAGCCTTCTAGATATAGGTATTTTGCCCCAGCCAACACATCAAAATCCACGTTGCTCTCGTCAATGTCGCCACTTACCGCCAGATTGGTCTGCATGGTGCGTTCACCGTCATCGGTAACTAATACCGCACAAGTACCGGTCGCCCCTGCCACTTCGGCTTTACTACCGTCTATCGCCACGCCCATGTTTGCCATGTCGGATAGATAGAACGCCCCACGTTTGTCATGCCCCACTCGGCAGCAGTAAAAGGACGTGCCACCCAGTGCTGAAAAGCATGCCACCGTATTGCCCGCCGAACCGCCCCCTGCTTGCTTGGCAGGTGTTAGCCCATGCGTGTTTAAAATATCAAACAAAGCGGTCTGCTCGTCTGTGTTAGCAAGGGTCATGTTGCTTTTGGTGAGTCCTGTTTGGGTCAAAATCTCATCGGTGAGTTTAAATTCGGTATCAAGAAGAGCGTTACCAATGG
Source organism: Moraxella lacunata (assembly GCF_002027545.1). Taxonomy (GTDB): domain Bacteria; phylum Pseudomonadota; class Gammaproteobacteria; order Pseudomonadales; family Moraxellaceae; genus Moraxella; species Moraxella lacunata. The sequence goes on along the minus strand of NZ_MXAN01000064.1, from coordinate 45,222 downwards.
CGACAAGTTGGTACATGGGGTTTCCTTATGGTTTAGAAAATGAAAAACGTCATTATAACAAAATTTGCCAAAATTACCTGTTAAATTCATGACTTTATCGGATTTTTTTTGTATAATAAGCGGTTAATTTTTAAAAAAACAATACCATGACCGCCAAAATCCCTGTTGTTTACACCCCCGATACAACCACCTTTGACAAAAAAAACCAAAAAACCAATCTTTTGGGCATGTCAAAAGATGAACTTTCCCAATTTTTTGTGGGTATGGGTGAAAAGTCGTTTCGTGCCACTCAGGTGATGAAGTGGATTTATCAGTTTGGCGTTACTGATTTTTTTGAGATGACCAACCTATCCAAAGCCTTGCAAGCGAAACTTGATAAAGTTGCGTGCGTTGTGCCACCCACGGTCAAATTCAAGCAGTTTAGCGAAGATGGTACTCGTAAATGGGTGTTTGAAGTGGCGGGCGGTTCGCTCGTTGAGACAGTGCTAATCCCTGCCGAAGATGGCAAACAGTTTGGGCGTAAGACCTTGTGCGTATCTAGTCAGGTCGGCTGTGCGTTGGACTGCTCATTTTGTAGTACAGGTAAACAAGGTTTTGAGCGGGATTTGACCGCAAGCGAGATTATCGGGCAGTTGTGGGTTGCCAATCAGTCCTATATGCAGGGCGTTGCCCCGACCGAGCGTGAAAACCGTGTTACCAATGTCGTGATGATGGGCATGGGCGAGCCACTATTAAACTACGACCCTGTCGTGGCGAGCATGAGCCTTATGCTTGATGACCATGCCTTTGGCTTATCCAAACGCCGAGTTACGCTTTCTACTTCTGGTATTGTGCCAAAAATGTATGAGTTGGCAAAAGACATTGATGTCGCTCTTGCTATTAGCTTGCACGCCCCCAATGATGAGCTAAGAAATGAACTTGTACCCATCAATAAAAAATATCCTTTGGCTGAACTCATAAAAGCTGCCAAGGCGTATGTTTATGATGAAAATCCACGACACAAAAAACACGTTACCATTGAATATGTCATGCTACACGGGGTAAATGACAGCGACAAACACGCTCATGAATTGGTGGCACTACTGGCGGATTTGCCAAGCAAAATCAACTTAATCCCCTTTAACCCCTTTGCCCACGCTCCTTATGGACGCTCAAGCAATAACCGCATTCATGCGTTTAGCAATATCCTAAATCAAGCAGGATTTGTCTGCACCGTCCGCCAAACTCGTGGCGATGACATTGATGCTGCGTGCGGTCAGCTTGTTGGGCAAGTGGCGGACAGAACACGGCGAGCCAAAAAATGGCAAGAGAGCATTGAAAAACGTCAAGCATGATTTGCCAATGATGGTTTATTTTATCAAAAAGGGCTTTGTTAAAAAGGTGTTTGGGCGTGAAATAAAGGCATTTTATCCCATGTTGTTATTGATTTTTGTGAAAATCTGATGAAATGGCAATATTTTGGCGGGAAAAGGGCAAAAACATTGGCAAAAATTGTTGATAATTGTTAGAATGGCGATTATTTGTCTGCCGTGTTTGTATCAAAAGCGTGCAAGTCTTGGATGGTTGTCAGTATGGATTTGACTCTTGCACCATCAATGCAAAGATGGCACGACTTATGTAACTGTTTATTATGGTAATTATGGTAAGGTCATGAAATATTTAGTCATATCGATGGCGTTGGCTGTTTTATTAACGGGCTGTCAAAGCACTTCACAAAACACAACATCGGTCTATCAAGGTACTGACCCATCACAACGTAAACGTGATAAGATGGAGCTTGCCCAAGCACGCACCGCTTTGGCAGGGCAGTATATCGCCCAAAGACAGCTGGATACTGCCAAAAGACAGTTGGATGAAGCGATAGAGGCACAGCCAAATTATGCCCCTGCTTATGATATGATGGGCAACTTGCTCAAAATAGAGGGCAGTCCCAGCAATGTCGCCAAAGCCGAAGAGTATTTTAAAAGGGCGATTAGCTTGGATCCGAATTTTACCCAAGCACGCAATAACTATGGGGTATATCTGTCTGAGCTTGGACGTCATCAAGAAGCGATTGAGCAGTTTAATATCGCAGGCAGTACGCTGGGCTATCGTAACCGTGTGGGTGCATTAGAAAACCTAGGTCTGACTTATCTTAAAATGAACAACCCAGCGGCGGCAGAAGCGGCGTTTAACAAAGCGATGGAAACCGAGCGTGGGGCGGTCGTGGCAAAGATGGAGATGATTGACATCTTGATTAACAGGCGTGAATCGCTAAAAGCCAAAGAGTATTTTGACGACCTAAGAGCGATGGCACAGCTACACAACCAGCCCATACCCCCACGCTTGATATATCAAGGCATCCGCCTAAATATTTTACAAAACAATCGCCAAGAAATTCAGCGATTATCCAGTCAGCTTTTGTCGCAGTATCCACTGTCTGATGAAGCGAAAAAACTAAAACAATGGCTAAATAATCCAACGGGAGCATTACAGTGAGCCAAACCAACGACAAACCAGCATCAAACACAGGTTTTGGCGGTAAGCTAAGAAGTGCCAGAACGTCTCGGGGCTACTCACTAGATGCGGCGGCAGGCGAGCTTAACATCCTAAAACGCCACGTACAGGCGATGGAAGAAGAGAATTTTGATGCTCTGCCCCAGTTCGCTTTTGCTCGGGGATTTGTGGTGAACTATGCCAAGTTTTTGGGGCTTGATGCTGATGAATTCGCTCGAGAATTTGAGAGTATCTATCCTGAGAGCAAACGCACCAAGAGTGTCAATGACATCAAGGCACCACTGGCACCCATGGGGACGATTGAGCGTGGGCGTGGGGGCATGCGGTTTAATCCGTGGCTCATTGCAGGGGTGATTGCTTTGGTAATTTTTGGTTTTGTGTTATTAAAAATCATATCCAGTGCCATAGACAGGTCAGATGAAATAAACCCAACTGCCCAAACACAAATACTAAATCCAAGCGAGCAAGCCCAAGGAGCGGCGGTCGGTGCGTCGGGTTCGGCATTAAATTTAGGTACAAATGATGGCGAACCTACCACCCAAGCCGTGGCAGGACAAGGCGTGATTGACATCTGGTCAAAGGGCGATGTGAACATCAAAATCACCGACAAAAATGGCAATGTCCTGATGCAGGGCTTGCAGTCTCGTGGCGGTTATCAGTTAAAGGGCGAGACACCGTTTACCATTGAGATTGACAATCCTGCACAGGTAGATTTGAATTTTAATCAACGCCCCATTCGTTTGGGTGAGCATACCCAAAATGGCAAAGCCACTTTAACGCTACAATAAGCGAGTTATCATGCACCACAGTCCCATCAAACGTCGCCCCACTCGTCAAATTATGGTTGGTAATGTCGCCATCGGTGGCAACGCCCCCATCAGCGTGCAGAGCATGACCAACACCAACACTTGCGATGTGGATGCCACAGTCGCCCAGATACGACGCTGTATGGACGCAGGGGCGGATTTGATGAGAGTATCCACGCCTACCATGGAGTCTGTGGAGGCGTTCGCCCAAATCAAAAAACAGGTAAACATTCCGCTCATCGCTGACATTCATTTTGATTATAAAATCGCCCTAGCGGTGGCGGACGTAGGGGCGGATTGCCTACGCATTAACCCTGGTAACATCGGCAACGACCAAAAGGTGCGTGAAGTGGTGGCTTGTGCCAGACATCATAACGTGCCTATCCGTATTGGGGTCAATGCAGGCTCGCTTGAAAAGGATTTGCAAAAAAAATATGGTGAACCGACAGGGCAAGCCATGTTGGAGTCGGCATTACGCCATATTGATATTTTAGAAAAACTCAACTTTCAAGACTACAAAATCTCGGTCAAGGCGTCTAACGTCTTTTTAACCTTGGACGCTTATCGGCTTATCTCGGCGGAGGTGGATTGCCCGTTGCATTTGGGTGTTACCGAAGCAGGCGTGTATCGTACAGGCACGGTAAAATCCGCCATTGCCCTAGGCGGTCTTTTGCTTGACGGCATTGGCGATACCATGCGAATATCCTTGGCAAGTCCGCCTGAGGAGGAGATTAAAATCGGTTTTGATATTTTAAAATCGCTAAACATTCGCTCCAATGGTGTAAACTTTATCGCTTGTCCGTCTTGTAGTCGTCAAGAATTTGACGTCATCAAGGTCATGAATGAGCTAGAATCTCGCCTAGAAGACATCAGAGAACCGCTTGATTTGTCGGTCATCGGCTGTAAAGTCAATGGGCCAGGGGAAGCCAAAGAAGCAACCATTGGCGTGGTGGGGGCAAGTCCAAATTCACTGGTGTATAAAATGGGACAAAAAAGCCATTTGATTGATACCAAAAATTTGGTGGACGAAATAGAACAAATGGTGCGTGAAAAAGCCAAAGAGTTGGCAGATAAACGAGCCAATGAGATTGTTAGAGTGGCTCAATAAAATTATCATTTGGCATTTTAAGGCACGCTTGCATTTTGCATTTGTTAATGATGGATATTCTCCGATACATAAATGCTCTTGCCGACTTTAATAGATTATTTTTTTAATTTTATGTTTTTATATGAGGTAATGTGATGAAACATACTTTTGTTTTGGGTATTCTTATCCTATCATTTGGCATGTATGGTTGTGCCAAAGAAGAAAATTTTGCCGAACAGCCTGCTGTGGAGAGTAACCCCCCGCATGGTGTCCAAATGACAGAGAAGTCAAATGCCTTATCTCATTGGATTTTAGAAGAGGCGGACATTAGATTTTATAGCACAAAGACCGATAAGAATGATAATGACATTGTCGAGGAGGGTGTTTTTAATACCTATTCTGGCTATTTGGATAAGCAAGGTAACCTAAAAATGGAGATAGAGCTTGACAGTGTTGATACAGACATCTCTATCAGAGACCAAAGAATTAAAGAATGGCTTTTTGAGACAGCAAGATTTCCAAAGGTAGAGATTCAATCCCAAATGGATCATGACTGGATAAATGCTCTTGGTGTTCATGAAGAAGCAAGTAAAGTACAGCCATTGACCATCTCTTTTCATGGCAAGACAATACAAACCGAGGCTTCCCTTAAAATCATAAAGTTGGATGACAATACAATAAATGTGATGACACAAGAGCCTGTGCATATAAATCTGCTAGAACTTGAAATGATGCAGGGCTTAAATAGCTTAACAGAGGTGATGGATTTAAAGAGCATCAGTTATTTGGTGCCAGTCAAATTTCAAGGAAAATTTAAAAAACCTTAAATGATATTTGGTCAAATCATACATAAAATGACTTTGCACCTAATTGGTCATATTGATATAAAATTTTATGCCTTAATAACGCCCTAAGACAATAATGTAACCCAATCATACGATGATTTATAAATGTTTATCTCGTATTTCTGTGCATTTAATGACTCTTACTTTTTGGAATTTATTTTATGAAAAAAAATATATCATCATTCATGACAGTTTTATCATGTTCTTTATTGATGGCTTCTTGTTCTAATGCTGACAATTCATTAAAGAATGATGAAAATAAACAATCAAGCATTAATGTTGATGCCAATACCATCCAAAAACCATCTGCCCAAAAATCATCTCTTGATGTTAAAGTGGGTCTTATGTCATCTTCAACTGGTAATGCACCACTGATTTTTATTGACGAAAAGGGGGGTATTCAAGGTTTTGAGTATGACATTTTAAAAGAAATAGATGAACGTTCTGATTATAATTTTCAATATGAATATCAGCCAAGAGATGACCTTTTTAATGGCATGAATGATAAAGAGATAGACATGATTGCAGGTATTGAGATTAGCAAAGAACGAACTCAAAAATATAATATGACCAACTCTTATTTGGATGTTTATCCAATAACTTTACTGAGCAAAAATCCCAAAATCAAGAAATTGGAGGATATTGATAAGAATTATACAGCTGTTAAAGAAGATTCAATGCAAACCACATTCACCATAGTCAAAGATTATGAAAATAATCATGACAATACCAACATAGATTATACGGTCAGTGATTGGATTTCTGTGCAGGCTCTTTTAAGAGATGATGTTAAAATTGCCATTGGTAATTCTGTTGCCATGCCTTATTTTTATTCAAAATATTCAACAAAAAAAGACCCTTTATATTTTTCCATTGATTATGATTATCCACAACAATCTTATGGATTTTTGATAAATAAAGAAAATGTGGACATGATGAATGACATGAATAAGCACATCCTAGATATGAAAAGTGATGGCACTTATCAAAAAATATTTAAAAAGTGGTTTTAGTTTTTAACTAATAACGAAAATGATGTTGTAATAGACTTCTTTCCAAACCCTGATTTTTATGGATTTTTAAAAACTTCAACCCCAATACTTATAAGGGTTTATTTTTAGTTTGGAAAGAGATTTAATATAAATTGAAATATCTTTTTGATAAAACTGATTTGGGAAAAAATATGACTAAACTTACCGCCATCCGTGGCTTTAATGACATTTTGCCAGCCGAATCCGCCAAATGGCGAGAGGTAGAGCATATTTTGATGCAAGTGTTGGATGCCTATGGATTTGGTCAAATTCGTCTGCCTATGGTAGAGAGTACAGATTTGTTTGCTCGTGGTGTGGGCGAGGCGACCGACATTGTCGAAAAAGAGATGTTTGGTGTGGTGCATGGCAATCAAAATACAGGCAAAGACGAGAATGAAAAATCATTTACACTACGCCCCGAGGGAACGGCAGGGTGCGTGCGTGCGGTAGTAGAACATAATCTGACCCGTGGCGATACACCAAAATTATGGTATATGGGAGCCATGTTTCGCTATGAACGTCCACAAAAAGGACGATATCGTCAGTTTACCCAGCTTGGGGTAGAGAGCATCGGTTCACCGCTGCCTGATGCTGATGCTGAACTGATTGCGATGACGGCGATGATGTGGAGACGGCTTGGGGTTTTTGAGCATGTAAGCTTGGAGCTTAACACGCTTGGTGAGGCTCATGAGCGTATCGCTTATAAAACAGCATTGGTTGAATATCTGACTGCTCATTTTGATGGACTTGATGATGACAGCCAACGCCGTGTCAGCACCAATCCTTTGCGAGTGCTTGACAGCAAGGATGAACAGACACAGGCGATTTTGCTTGGTGCGCCTAAGTTGTCTGACTTTTTGGGTGAGGAGAGTCGTTTGCATTTTGAGCAGGTGCAAAACTACCTACACACGCTTGGCATTGATTTTGTCATCAACCAAAAACTTGTGCGTGGGCTTGACTACTATAACAAAACCGTCTTTGAATGGGTAACGGACAAACTAGGCTCACAGGCGACTGTGTGCGGTGGCGGGCGTTATGACGGGCTTGTTGGCATCGTCAAGAGTAAGCCTGAGCAGAGCGAACCTGCGGTGGGCTTTGCCATGGGGCTTGAACGCTTGATGTTGCTGATAGAAACCGTAAACCCGATTGCCGATACTGCCGACTGCGATGTGTTTGTCGTGGCAAGCGAAAACGTGTATATGAATGCCGTGCTATACGCCAATGAGCTACGCACATACCGCCCTAACTTGCGTGTCAAAATGGCGTCCGCCACCAGCCTAAAATCGCAAATGAAAAAGGCGGACAAGTCGGGGGCGAAATTTACCGTGATTATCGGCGATGATGAAGTTGCCAATCAAACCCTATCGGTCAAAAATATGGCGACAGGGGAGCAGACAAGCCGTGCGATGACGGATTTTGATTTTGAGTAAGTTGAATAAGATTTGTGATTAAAATTGTCGGTGTTATAAAAGTTTAATGGTTTGGTTGACAATTTAACGACTTTTAAATCATTGATAACACTGGATTTAACATTAAAAAGCATTTTTAAGAGTTAGCAGATGAGCGATGAACTGATAGTAAATGACAAACAAGCCATGTCCGCCCTAAAACAGCACGGCAACAAAATCGTGTGGGCGGTGATTTTGGTGTTGGCAGGGTATTTTGGCTGGGATTTTTATCAAAAAAACTATGCCAAAATTGACACGGCGGCAGCCGATAGCTACACGCTAATCACCGAGAAAAATGATGTGTTTGTCCATCAAGCTGATAAAGAAGCATTAGCCAGGGACCAACAGGCTTTGTTTGCTGATATTGATAAACTTGTGGCGAATCATGGCAAGACCGCTTATGCATGGCAGGCTCTCATGATAAAGGCACGCCATCAGTCGGATAACGGTCAGCACACCGAGGCGGCGACAACCCTAAAACAGGCAAGTCAGATAGATTTGGATGATGAGGGACTGACCGCAATCACTCAGCTAAGACTGGGGCAGTCATTATTGGCGGCAGGTAATGCCGATGAGGCTTTGACGGTGGTTAATGGTGAGTTTCCTAAGGCGTTCGAGAGCTCAAAGCAAGAACTTCTAGGGGATATTTACGTCTTAAAAAATGATAATGACAATGCCAAGCAAGCCTATCAGTTGGCATGGGATGGACTGACCGAGCGCGGCGAGAGTCGCTCACTGCTTAGCCTAAAAATGCAAGCACTGGGCATGACCCCAACGCCCATCACACCCAAACACCAAGTGGTGGCAACGCCAGTCCAAGCTGATGCGGACGTGACAAGTGCCAATGCCCAAACAGTGGGTGCAAATGATGTACTGTCAAATGAGAGTGAGACTGTGCAGGGCGGTGGCGAGTGATGACACAAAGTGGCAATACAAACACACCATTTATCAACGCATGATAAACAAAACTTTGCTAAAATTAATGCGTTTTAACTGATGTATTAACCATAATCAAATTCAAATCAAATAAGGATTCGTATGAAGCACATCACCAAACCTTTGGCTGTGGCAAGTGTGGCGGTATTGGCACTGACTGCCACAGGGTGCGACCGTTTTAGTCGCAGTAAAGCTCCTGAGAATAAACCTGCCAAACTGGTCAAGATTGATAATGAAGTGGTAGTTTTAAATAAAGTCGCCAGTTTTTCATTGCCCCAAGCAGGTGGACGTTTTAAGGGTAGCAACGCCAATAAAAAAGACGTGGTGGATTTGCAAGTGGCTTCTGTGGGTGGTACACTCATCGCTGCCAGTCGCACAGGTGTGGTCAGTGCCTTTGCTGGCAATGCTCAGACATGGTCGGTAAATGTTGGCGATGTCATCAGTAGTGGCGTGGCAACCGATGGTAGACTTGTGGTGGTTGGCACTCGCTCGGGTAAAGTGGTGGCACTTGATGGAGCGACAGGGAGCGTGGTGTGGGAGCGAAGCTTGCCCAGCTCGTCACTTGCTCCTGCTCTTATCGGCAGTGGTCGTGTGATGGTCTCTGCCAACGATGGCGTGATTTATGCTCTAAATGCCAATGATGGCAGTCAAGTGTGGCAATTTAGCACCCAAAACCCTGCCGTCAGCGTGCGTGGTGCGGCAACACCCATCAGCTTGGATGCTAACACGGCACTATTTGGCACGGCAGATGGACGTATTCATGCCATCAACCCACAGGCAGGCACACCGCTGTGGACACGTCGGGTGGGGCGTGCGGTCGGTGGCAGTCAAGTCCACCGCATGAGCGATGTTGATGGCACGCCACTGGTGGCAGGTCAATATCTGTATGTACCAAGTTATAGCGGACAGTTGACTGGGTTTGACATGAGTGCAGGACGTACTCTATTTGTTAGCGAGCTTGCCAGCACCAAATCTCCTGCTCTGTTGGGTAATCAGCTCATTGGCACAAGCATTCATGGCGACGTGGTTGCCTTTGATGCGATGACAGGCGATGTCTTGTGGGAAAATAGTGAATTAAAATATCGTCGCCTGACCAACCCTGTTACCATCGGCAGTCATGTGGCGGTGGGTGATTTAGATGGCGTGGTGCATGTCTTTGACAATGCAGGTAGAATCATTAGCCGTACAAGCACCAAAGGGCAGCTAACCAGTTTGCAAGTAGTAGAAAACCGTTTATACACCCAAAGCAGTGAAGGCTTGGTTGCGGTGTGGCAGTTCTAATGGTGCACAAAATACCAAGAAAATAAAAAATAAAGGGGTGAGAAATATCATCCCCTTATTTTCTCTTTTGTTAGTAGGTTAAACCTTTTGATGTACTGTAACAGGCGTTACCTTTTGCACATCATCAAACGTTACCCCGTCCGCCAGCTCCACCAAAACAAGCCCCTTATCGGTAACGTCATACACCCCAAGTTCGGTGATGATGCGATTGACCACGCCCTTACCCGTCAGGGGCAGTTGGCACTCGGGCAAAATCTTCGGTTCGCCATGCTTATTGACCTGTTCCATGAGTGCAATGACATACCGAACACCTGCCACCAAATCCATTGCTCCACCCATGCCCTTGACCATTTTGTTTGGTATCATCCAGTTGGCAAGGTCGCCCTTTTCGGACACTTCCATTGCCCCCAAAATGGCAAGATTGACCTTACCGCCCCGTATCATGCCAAAAGATTGCGATGAGCTAAAAAAACTCGCTCCCTTTTGAGTGGTTACCGTTTGTTTACCTGCATTGATTAAATCGGCATCAATCTCGCTCTCGGTGGGGAATGCCCCAATGCCCAAAAGTCCATTTTCTGATTGGAGCATGACCGTCATGCCGTCTGGGATATGATTGGCAACCAATGTCGGCAAACCAATGCCCAAATTGACATAATAACCGTCTTGCAATTCCAAACTGGCACGCTGTGCCATTTGCTCTCTTGTCCAAGCCATGATTTCCCCCTATGACTGTTGTCTAATGGTGCGTTGTTCGATGCGTTTTTCGGGTGTGGCATTAATCACGATACGATGTACATAAATGCCCGACAGATGAATCTCATCGGGGTCAAGCTCACCTGTCTCCACAAGCTCTTCGACTTCCACGACCGTAATTTTACCTGCGGTGGCGACATCGGGGTTGAAGTTACGGGCGGTTTTTCTAAAAATCAGATTGCCCATTTTGTCCGCTTTATACGCCTTAACAAGCGACACATCAGCGACAAGCGAGCGTTCCATGAGATATTCTACCCCGTCAAGCTCACGCACTTCTTTACCTTCGGCAACCTTTGTCCCCACGCCTGTTTTGGTAAAAAAAGCAGGAATGCCTGCACCGCCTGCACGAAGTTTTTCGGCAAGTGTGCCTTGTGGGGTTAGCTCCACTTCAAGCTCGCCTGACAAAAATTGGCGTTCAAATTCTTTGTTTTCGCCGACATAAGACGCTATCATTTTTTTGATTTGGCGGGTTTGTAGAAGTAGCCCAAGCCCAAAATCGTCCACGCCTGCGTTATTACTGATACAGGTTAAGTTTTTTACGCCTGTGTCTCTTAGAGCCGAGATAAGAGCTTCGGGGATACCGCACAGTCCAAACCCACCCACGGCAATGGTTTGACCGTCCGCCACAATATCAGCAAGGGCGGATTGGGCGTTGTCATAAATTTTTTTCATAAAAACTCCTTTTAGTTATTTTATACAATCCACCTGCTCGCTCGGATGTGCCTTAATAAAGGCAGGCAAGGTGTTGCAATACTCATCGATGGCGGTAATGGTTGGGTAAGCGGACAAGTCCACCCCAAAGCGTTTGGCATTATACACCTGTGGTATCAGCACACAATCGGCAAGCGTGGGCGTATCGCCAAAACAGCAGTTGCCTGCCGTCTTTTGTAGCAGTTTTTCAAGCGGGGCAAAGTTTTCGTGTATCCAATGGGCATACCACGCCTGCTTGTCATCATCACTGATGGCTAGGCGTTGTTGCAAATACTTTAAAACTTTAAGATTGTTGAGCGGGTGCGTGTCGCACGCTATCATCTGACACACCGCCCACACATTTGCACGGTCAAGGGGGTTATGGGGCAGTAGGGGCGTGGCAGGGTAGGTGTTTTCCAAATAATCCAAAATTGCAAGCGACTGCGTGATGATACGACCGCCCACATCAAGAGCAGGGACAAGCCCTTGGGGGTTTTTGACAAGATACTCCGCCCCGCCCTGCTCGCCTTTGACGAGATGAATTGGCACACTTTCAAAATCCAAGCCTTTTAGGTGCAAGGCAATCCGCACCCGATAGCTTGCCGATGAGCGAAAATAAGTATAAAGTTTCATCATGTCTCCTGTGTCGGTTCAACCCTTGTAATCGTAATCCCTGTAAACCCAAAAAATAACGTCAAAAATAGACAACTATAACAAAACACCGCATACGGCACATAGTCCAGCACAGGCATACCAAACACCCCTGCCAAAAACACCCCATACACACCCCACGGCACCAAAGGATTGATGACCGTGCCCGAGTCTTCTATCGTGCGAGCTAAGTTTTTGGGGTGTAGACCTAAGCGTTTGAACTCAGGGGCGAAAGCATTGCCTGATAATAGTAGGCTCAAATACTGCTCACCCACCAAAAAATTAACCCCAAATGCCGTCAAAGACGCTGCCAATACCGCACGACTGGCACGAGTCAACAGATGACGAATGGCGGACAACAAGGCAGGCAATACCCCCAAAGCGTGCAAGAGTCCGCCCAAGCTCAACGCCAAAATCACAAGAAGTTGGCTAAAAAACATACTCTCTAAACCACCCCTTGACACCAATCGTCCCACATCGCCAAGCTCCAAGCCTTCGGCAGGCTGATACCCTGCAAAAAACCACCCACCCAACTGACCAAGACTTGGCGAGCTATGGATATAAGTGATGATAAGCGATACGACAATGGTTGCCGATATGGCATAAATGGCATTCACTCGCATGACAGCAAGAGCAATCAGCACGGCAAAGGGAATAAGAGCATAGCCATGCACCAAACCACTTGCCACAAGATTTTCCTGCAACACCGCCACGTCCGCCAAATCAGCACCGCCATCGCCCGACAGCACAAAAAACACCACCGCCGAGATAAGCCAAGCAGGTATGGTTGTGTACATCATGTTTTTGATGTGGTCAAATAGGTCAATGCCCACGATACTGGCGGCAATGCTTGTCGTGTCGGACAAAGGCGACATCTTATCGCCAAACAACGCCCCCGAGACCACCGCCCCTGCGACGATGGCAGGGTTGGCGTTAAAGGCTTCGGTCATACCCAAAAACGCCACGCCCACAGTCGCACAAGTGGTAAACCCACTACCGAGTGCCACACCAATCACACTCGCCAAAATAAAGGCGGACAAATAAAACATCTGGGGCGACAAGACATTAAAACCATAATAAATCAAAGTTGGAATCGCCCCACTCATCATAAGAGCGGACACCAGTAGCCCAATGAACGAAAACAGATAAATCGCCCCCATGCCTGTGGACACGCCTGCTATCATACGCTCCTGCATATCATCAAAGGCGATACGCCGACTAAACCCAAACATGAGTAAGCCCAATATCACCACAAGCAAGGACAAATGCGGCACAAAGCCCCATGCTATCATCGTAACGCCCAAAATGATAATGGCAGTTATGGCAATCACTACCGCTTGGGCATGGCTTAGGGTTAAAAGGGTGTCGTCATGGTGGGATTGGGTGGTGTGTTTGTTCATGGTATATCCTTTGGGTTTGGCAAAGGGGTATTATACAACAGATTTGGCAATGTCGTTGCCATGTCTGTGAATGCCCAATTGCCCATCGCACGCCTTGTGCTGGTTATGTTGTTTGTTTTGTAGTTGGGGTAAATTGTTAATTTGGCGGATTTGTACAGTCAAAGAGCGTTAAAATTATTACGCACTCCCCCGACTCCACAACTCCAACCAAATGCACATTATAAAAACATCATGTTAATAAACTGTATTTACTCGATTGACAATCTCTCCAAAGATACTCTTACCGTCTTTGTCATTCATATAAATCTTGACGGTGTCGCCATTGTCCAAAAATTCGGTCTGTGGCTTGCCTGTCTCAATGCTCTCATACATTCGCACTTCGGCAATACAGCAGTAGCCCACACCGCCATTTTTTACCGATGAGCCGTACAGATTGCCTTGCTTGTTGGACACCGTCCCCGAGCCGACAATCGTCCCTGCCTGAACATCACGTGTTTTTGCCAAATGGCTGAGTAGGCGAGCAAAATCAAAGGTCATGTCCACGCCTGCATTGGGGCAACCAAACAAATCGCCATTTAGCTCCACATTCAAAGGCAAATGCACCTTATAATCCGCCCAAGCGTCCTCAAGCTCATCAGGCGTTACAAAGACAGGGCTAAAAGCAGACGCAGGCTTGGACTGCAAAAAACCAAAGCCTTTGGCAAGCTCATTTGGGATGAGATCACGCAGTGAGACATCATTGACAAGCCCAATGAGTGCAATTGCACCTCCTGCCACATCAGGGCTTGCCCCTTGTTTAATGTCAGTGCTAACAACGACAACCTCAGCTTCAAAGTCAATGCCCCATTCAGGCTGTGCCAAAATCTCATCGGTGGGGGCGATAAAGCTGTCCGAACCACCTTGATACATGAGAGGGTCATCATAAAAGGACTCAGGCACTTCTGAATTACGGGCTTTTCGCACCAGCTCCACATGGTTTAGATATGCCGAGCCGTCCGCCCAGCCATAAGCTCTAGGCAGGGGCGAATGGCAATCTTTGACAACAAAGGGCATACCCACGCCATCATCATCGTTTAGTTTTTTATAAATATTTTGTAAGATTGGCTCACTATTTGCCCAGTCGTCAAGGGCATCTTGTAATGTGGCAATCTCATCACAAAACAAACAGCGACTCAAATCATGACTTACCACCACCAGTCTGCCATCTCTGCCAAAGGGGGTGTTGTTGTGTTGTCTTAATGTAGCAAGTTTCATAGATTTCCTTTTTATTTAGCCATTTACTTCAAACTCAACTCAAAATGGCAACTTTTGACTTTCCAATGATTGTTTTTGGATTGTAAGGGCGAATTGCAATTCGCCCAAATCAATTGCCTACAAAGGGGTAGGCATTCGCCCTAACAAGTCCACCACTTACAACGCCCTACACATCAGGCGGTTCGGTGCCGTCATGCACCCATTGGGCGTGTTTTGGGGCTTTTTTGGTGTCCGCCCATTCGTTTAGCATCTCCCATTTAACCTTATCCAAAGCACGGCTCATTTTGTCGGTTGTTACATCACAAGCAAGCTCAATACGATGACCGCTTGGGTCAAAAAAGTAAATGGAATAAAACAGCGTATGATTGACAGGTCCTAGCACGTCAATGCCGTCTTTGATGAGCCTATCTTTGGTGTCAAGCAGGGTGTCCATGTCTTTGACCTTCAATGCCAAATGCTGAGTCCAAATGGGTGTATTCTCATCTCGCCCCATCTCAGGACGGGTAGGCAACTCAAAAAACGCCAAAATATTGCCCCCGCCTGCGTCCAAAAAGACGTGCATATAAGGGTCGCTCTCGCCTGTGGACGGTACTTTGTCTTCGGCAATGGCAAGCACAAAGTCCATGTTTAGGTGCTTTTGATACCATAAAACAGTCTGTTTGGCATCACGACAGCGATAGGCGACATGGTGTACGCCTTGGGTTAATGTGGTCATGCTCGCTCCTTTTTGGGCAGTTAGGCAGTTTTGGCATCAAGCGTGCCACGGCGGATTTGGTCTCGCTCCAAGCTTTCAAAGAGTGCTTTAAAATTGCCTTCGCCAAAGCCATCTTTGTAGTCGCCCTTACGCTGAATGAATTCAAAAAACACAGGGCCAAGCTGGGTTTCTGAAAAAATTTGCAAAAGCAGGCGTGGGTGTCCGCCATCTGTCGTGCCGTCCAAGAGTATGCCACGGCTTTGTAGCTCGGCGATGTTCTCGCCATGATTGGGCAGTCGCTCATCAATCATCTCATAATAGGTATCAGGCGGAGCGGTCATTAGCGGTATACCCGCTTCACGCAAGGCATCGATGGCAGGGAGCAGGTCATCGCTAAGTAGGGCGATGTGCTGAATGCCTTCTCCGCCAAATGCCATGAGATATTCTTCGATTTGTCCACCCCCTTGCTTGGATTCTTCATTCAAAGGAATGCGGATTTTGCCGTCTGGGGCGGTCATGGCTCGGCTGGCAAGCCCTGTGTATTCGCCTTTGATGTCAAAATAGCGAATTTCTTTAAAATTAAACAGCCTTTCATAAAAGTCCGCCCAGTAGTTCATACGTCCACGATAGACATTGTGCGTTAAGTGGTCAACCACTTTAAAGCCATAGCCCACAGGGTGCTTGTCCACACCATCAATAAATTCAAAATCAATGTCATAAATGGATTTGCCGTCTTCATAACGGTCAATCAGATACAAAGGCGCCCCACCAATGCCTTTAATGGCAGGCAGTCTTAGTTCCATGACGGATGTGGGAATGTCAATGGGTTCTGCTCCAAGCTCTAAGGCACGCTTGTATGCCTTGTGAGCATCTTTGACCCGAAATGCCATGCCACACGCACACGCCCCATGTTCTTTGGCAAAATAGTAGGCATGGCTTTTTGGTTCATTATTGATGATGAAATTGATGTCGCCTTGGCGATACAGTAGCACGTCCTTTGAGCGGTGTTTGGCAACCAAGCTAAATCCCATTTTCTCAAAAATCGGCTCCAAAAAATTGGGCGTGGGGGACGCAAATTCCACAAATTCAAAGCCGTTTAGACCCATTGGGTTTTCAAATAAATCTTTCATGTGAGACTCCGTTTCACAAAAATTAAAATAAATGCTAAAGCTAATAAGTTGTTGCTAACTTATGACAGTTATCATAAAATAAGGACAAGTGTTGTACAAATCATTTTTTTAATTTATTTATGGGAAAATCCAATGAGTGTTTCGTTGCGACAGCTTAGAGCCTTTGTGATGATTGCCGATTGCAAAAGCTTTACCAAGGCAGGCGATGAGCTTTTTTTGACTCAATCATCTTTGAGCGGACTTATCAAAGAAATGGAAAAACAGCTTGATGTCAAGCTCTTTGACCGCACCACCCGCCAAATCCACTTATCAGATGCAGGCGAGCGACTACTCCCACACGCACGGCGGATTTTGGACGAAGTGCGACTGTTTGACCACGAAACGCACGATTTAAAGGACTTTCATCAAGGCAAAATCCGTCTTGCCGTCTCCCAGCAACTTGCCGCATCGGGTATGCCACGCCTGATTCAGAAGTTTCGCACGGCTTATCCTAGCGTGCAGGTTACGCTACTTGACTGCTCTATCGAAGAAGTCATCAGTCGTGTGCAGTCGCTTGATGCTGATATTGGCATTGGGCCTGAACGTACGCTTGGGTCAGACATTTTGGCAGATGAGTTGTTTGAATCGCCTTTTCATGCGGTATTACCTGCCACGCATGTCCTTGCCGACCGACCGCACATCGCTTGGGGCGAGCTTGAGCACGAACACGTCATTACTTTGCGGGGCAATTTTACCCAAAGGCTGATGGATGAGTTGCCCAAGGAGCTGTCATCTCGGCTGTTTCGGGCGGATTATGAAGTGAATTTTTTGTCCACGGCTCTTGGCATGGCACAAATGGGGCTTGGATTAACCATCACCTTACCTCACGCCAAAAACTGGGTTGATCAACATGGGCTTGTCATGAGACCTTTGGTTGAACCGAGCATTCATCGCAAATTTATGTGCTACACTCACAAAAGACGGTCGCCCACGTCCGCCATGAGTGCTTTTTTGCGATTTTTAAAGGGGTATGCTAAGGCATGGAAGTGATGTTCTGTTGGTGTATTTCTTGCTGGTATGTTCTAAGTTGGCAATTGACAAATGCCCCACTTTGGTAATTTTATGTTAAAATAGCAAGTTTTATAAAATAACAACTGAGAACACCATGTCCTTAAAATCCGTAGTTGCCCTTATAGGTCGCCCCAATGTCGGCAAATCCACGCTATTTAACCAATTCACCAAATCCCGCCAAGCCCTAGTTGCTGATTTGGCAGGACTGACCCGAGACCGTCAGTATGGCGATGTATTTTTTGAAAATAAATCTTTCATCGCCATTGACACAGGAGGTATTGGCGAGGCTGATGATGGCAAGGGTAACATTGATGACTACATGGCGACACAATCGTACACCGCCATTTACGAGGCAGACATGGTTGTGTTTGTTGTGGATGCACGAGCAGGACTTACCCCAAGTGATGAGGAGATTGCTAGGTTTTTGCACACGCTGGGCAAACCTGTCTTTTTGGTAGCCAACAAAACAGATGGCGTACATGATGCGTCCATTGCTGAGTTTTTTGGGTTGGGTTTTGGTGAGCCGATACCTACCAGTGCCAGCCATGGCAAGGGCGTAACGAGCCTACTTGAAATCATCACCGCTGATATGCCTGAAACAGTCGTTGAAGATTCCAAGGCAGATGGCTTAAAATTGGCGATCATCGGTCGCCCGAATGTGGGCAAATCCACGCTGGTCAATCGCCTTTTGGGTGAGGAGCGTGTTGTGGTGTTTGATATGCCAGGCACAACCAGAGACAGCATTTATATCCCTTTTGAGCGAGAGGAGCGGACTTATACACTCATTGATACCGCAGGGGTAAGACGGCGTGGGCGTATTGATGAGAAAGTGGAAAAATTTAGTGTCATCAAAACCTTGCAGGCCATCAAAGATGCGAATGTGGTTGTGTTGGTGATTGATGCTCATGAGGGCGTTGTGGACCAAGATTTACATATGCTCGGCTATGCCTTAGATGCAGGACGGGCGATTGTGATTGCCATTAATAAGTGGGATAATCTCACTCAGGACCAAAAAGACAGTGTCAAAATTGAAATGGACAGACGTTTTCACTTTATCCCATGGGTTAAGATTCATTTGATTTCTGCCTTGTATGGCAATGGTGTGGGTAATCTGTATCCATCCATCCATAAGGCGTACGATGCGTCCATGTTTAAGGTGTCCACATCTCGTCTTACGCAGATTTTGCAAGATGCTGTGGCGGCCCATCAACCGCCAATGGTGAGTGGTCGCCGTATCAAACTTCGTTATGCTCACTTAGGCGGTCATAATCCACCTGTCATTGTCATTCATGGCAACCAAACAAGCAGTCTGCCAAAGAGCTATCAGCGTTATCTTGAAAATATCTATCGTGAGGTATTTAAATTAGAAGGCACGCCCCTTCATGTGGAATTTAAACAAAACGCCAACCCATATCAAGGTAAAAAAAATCCCGTCATCAAAAATAAAGCCAAAGTCATGCGAGAGCGTAAACGTATTGCTGGGTTTAAAAAACGGGATAAGAAGAGAGGGTAAGAGTGGATTATGAATTACGGGTTGTCATTTATTAGCGATGATAATTTATATTATCATGTCAAAAATACGGTATTAAAATACCGTTTTCAAATTGATTTTAAAAAATTAAATAAAAACCTAATTGACCCAATTAAATTAACATTTGACAGTGCCATTTATCAAGGCGGTTTTGATAATGGGGCATTGTCTGTTATTTTGGATGGTGAAATTAGCCGTCAAATGGATAAATCCAATACCAATCATATCGGTTATTTTCATCAAAATATTTTTAATTTTATCGGTAAAGAAAACGGTTGGTCTGTTCCTAGTCAAGGGTTTGATGTTGAAAATTCATCTTTACAAATCTATGTAGAGATGAAAAATAAACACAACACCATGAACAGTTCATCATCGGCAAAAACATATATGCGAATGCAACACAAGATTTTGCAAGAGCCAAATGCCATTTGTATGCTTGTGGAGATTATTGCCAAAAATAGCCAAAATATCGCATGGCAATGTTCAGTAGATAACCAATCCATGAAACAAGAACAAATTCGCCGAGTGTCTATTGATAAGTTTTATGAATTGGTAACGGGTAATGCCAATGCCTTTGCTCAATTATGTCAAATATTGCCAAACGTTATCCAAGATATATTGGCAAATGAAAAAACACAAATCATTAAAAATACGGTATTATCAGACATACAAGAACAAAATATTGAGCATATTCTGACCAGTTTGTATTTAATCACATTTAAAAAATATCAAGGATTTGATAACTTTCATTTGGGGTTATCATGACAAATTTATCATTATTTGATGAGCAAATACCAAATCAACAATCCTATATTCATTCTAATAAAAAAATTAGTAGCATTGAATTATTTGCAGGGGCGGGCGGATTGGCTTTGGGTCTTGAAAAAGCAGGATTTGAAGCGGTGTTATTTAATGAAGTGGATAAACATGCTTGCCAAACATTACGCCAAAATCGCCCTAATTGGCATATTTTAGAACAGGATATTTCTACGGTGGATTTTCGTCCTTATCGTGATAAGGTTGATTTTTTATCGGGTGGATTTCCTTGTCAGGCATTTTCTTATGCAGGAAAGGGCGAAGGATTTAATGATATTCGGGGGACGATGTTTTTTGAATTTGCCCGTGCCATAAAAGAGATTAACCCTAAGGTTATTTTGGGCGAGAACGTCAAGGGTCTGTTAAATCATGATAAAGGCAGAACGCTTGCAACCATTAAACAGACACTCACAGAATTAGGTTATCGTGTGATTGAGCCAAAAGTATTAAATGCTGTTAATTTTCGTGTGCCACAAAAAAGAGAGCGGATTTTTATTGTGGGTGTTCGTGAAGATTTGGCGGATAATGCGGATTTTGTGTGGCCCACGCCTTATCATCGCCCCATGACCATGACGGATGCGTTAAAGGCAGGCGAGCTGTTTGATTGTGATGTGCCGATGTCGGACGGGCAGATTTATCCAGAACACAAAAGAGCGGTGCTAGACCTTGTGCCACAAGGGGGCTGTTGGCGTGATTTGCCTGATGAAGTGGCTCGTGCTTACATGAAAAAAAGCTATTTTTTGGGCGGTGGGCGTACAGGCATGGCAAGGCGTTTGGGTTGGCATGAGCCAAGTTTGACTTTGACGTGTTCGCCCGCCCAAAATCAAACCGAACGTTGTCATCCTGATGAAACCCGTCCGCTTAGGGTGCGTGAGTATGCTCGCATACAAACTTTCCCTGATGATTGGCAATTTGCAGGTTCGTTGTCTCAGCGGTACAAACAAATCGGCAATGCCGTCCCCGTGAATTTGGCATATGCCATGGGCGTGCAATTGCGACAATTATTACTACAAATCACGGCTTAATATGTTCAAAAACATCCGCATTCTTATCCTACTTTGCATTTTACTCATCGTCGCTACTAATAGCTTTCGTGATAAGAACCACGATTGGCAAAAGCCTGTCTATGTCGCCATGTATCCTATTAACGTAGATAACTCGCCAGAGGTTGCTGGATATATTGCAAGTCTATCTGATAAGGATTTTCAAGAGATAGAAAATTATCTGAATGCCCAAAGTAAAAAATATGGTCAAAACGCCCATTTTTATTATCGGTTAGGGCAAGAAGTTAAGGTTGTGCCCCCTGTTGTGCCAAGAAATGGCACTGTGATTGATGCCATTATTTGGAGTTTAAAATTTCGCTATTATGCTTATAAACACACTCACGATATTGGCGTACCAACCAATTTACGGTTATTTTTGCAGTACCATCATCCCAGTAAAAAAATCATCACCGAGACCTCAACCGCCCTACAAAATGGACGTATTGGTACTGTTAATCTGTTTGGGGCATCAAAAAGAGGTGCTAATAATAATGTGGTCATTGCTCATGAGAGCCTGCACGCTTTTGGTGCCAGCGACAAATACGACCTATCAAACGGCTCTCCCATCTACCCACACGGCTATGCCAACCCCACCCAAAACCCACGCTATCCGCAGACCCAAGCTGAGCTGATGGCGGTGCATATCCCCACATCGCCAACCACATTTGAGATGGCACGAGACCTAAAACAAACGGTTGTGGGCGAGATGACAGCATTTGAGATTAAATGGAAGAAATTGGACTGATTATGCTTTTTGAGACGCTTGCCATAAATAATGGGCGTATTTTAAATCTGGATTATCACAATAGACGATTTAAACAGGGGCAGTTATTTTTGCATTGTCAAACGATGATTGATGATATTGCCAATATTATTAACATTTCTGATGAGTTTGATAATAAATTTATCCGTTGCCGTGTTACTTATGACAAATATAGCATAAAAGTACAATATTTTGATTATACCCCAAAATCTATTCAATCTTTTAAACTCATTGAATGTAATTATATAGATTATACGTATAAATATGATGATAGAAATTTATTAAATCAGTTATTATCCCAAAAGGGCGATTGTGATGAAATTATCATTATAAAAAACGGCTTGGTTACGGATTGTTCTATTGGCAATTTATTATTTTTAAAAGACAATCACTGGTACACGCCTGATACACCATTATTACAAGGCACTCAGCGAGCGTATTTATTGGAAGCTCAAAAAATTCATTTGGCAAATATTGATAAAAATGACATTTGGCAATACGAAAAAGTGATGATGATAAATGCCCTAAATGCGTTTGATGAGAATCGGGTGGTGTTAATTAAAAATATTAAGGAATGATATGCTAAGATTGGCGATTTTTGCGGACATTCATGGTAAATTTTTATTACCCTTTAAATTGGTGGATTATTATCAAACCCTGACAGGACAAGCGTTTGATGCCATTATTCAATGTGGCGACATGGGAGTATTTCCTGACAAAAACAACATGGATAAAGCGACATTAAGACACGCCAGACATGACAGAGATGAGTTGGGTTTTATGGATAATTTTGTCAAAATGGATAGTGACATTGCCAAATTTTTAAATACGCTCAATATCCCCATGTATGCCGTGCGTGGCAATCACGAAGACCATGATTTTTTGGATAATTTAGAAAATAACAGCGATAAAAATTTGCCTTATTTTCATATTGATTGTTATCAAAAAATTCGGGTATTAAAAACAGGCTTTCCACTCATATTAACCAATGACACCGACAGCATTAGCCTATTGGGCATTGGGCGAATTGGCGATAGAAAAGGGCGAGAGCATAAAACGTTTATCCAAAACTATGAACGAGAACAATTAAAAAAGCTCTATAAAACCTGTGGCGACATAGATATTTTAATCACTCATGACAAACCAATCGAAAGTATTCGTGGTTATGGTTCATCTGACGTGGCAGACGCATTGGATAATATCGCTTTTTGTTATCATTTTTATGGGCATACGGGCGAGCCTTATCATGAAACACTTGCTGATAATGGCATTACCCAATCGGTAAAAATCAAAGAATTGGAATTTAATCAAAAAGGCAAATTAGAAACAGGCTCTATGATAATTTTAGAAAAAGACAAAGAGAATATCAGCATAAAAAGCGTGCCATTATTTGACATTATTCATTTTGATAAAGAAAGTTGGCGATATATATGACTGTTTGGGATTTTTATAAAAATTTTTAAAAACCCCTTGACTTTTTATTTTTATCGCTTATCATATACACATTCACGCACCAAATACGCTTGGTGCATTTCATTTACCCAAACAGCAATAGGAGTAAAACAATGTCTGTATCTTACAATCTTTGTAATTCAAAAAAGACCAGCCGTTTTGACTGTTTGGGCAAATCATTTTTGATATAAGCCTTATATCAAGCCAAACACATAAAGACGGTGGCAAGCCTTAATCTACAAGGCTTTCACCGTTTTTTATTGTCTAAAATTTGCCCAAAAAATCGCTAAGATTTGTCTTAAAAATTGATAAACTGCTTTATCATTTTTGACGGTTTTCTTTTCCCAAAATTTTATCATTTATTTGTCATTTTTATATTTAAAAATGATTGGGGAAGTATTGTCTTTTTAATTTGTATTTATTTGTTTTAGCTAAAAATTGAATGATTTTTGGTTGGGGAGTTTTATATCAAAAATTTGGTTTTTTTTAAATACACCTAATGAAATTAATATTTATCACAGGCTTTGTAGGGGCGTGTTGCACACATCTTGATGATATAACGATTTTATTGGACGTGCTCAGCACGTCCCTACACCTACATATCATAAATTTGTGCTAATGTTAATGCTCCTTTATCTAAATCCCCAAACCAACCCAAAAGAGAAATAATTTTATGAGTATCGGACTTATTTTAAATGAAAATGGCAACAATGGCGTGCCTGTCAAAATCTTTACCAAAGACGTGGAACAAAAGGCGTTAAATCAGCTCTACGCGATGAGCCAGTTGCAATTT
This sequence comes from Moraxella lacunata, assembly GCF_002027545.1. Classification (GTDB taxonomy): domain Bacteria; phylum Pseudomonadota; class Gammaproteobacteria; order Pseudomonadales; family Moraxellaceae; genus Moraxella; species Moraxella lacunata. Next base: position 21,272 of record NZ_MXAN01000064.1, on the reverse strand, counting down.
ATCCATAGCCATATCGCCGTCATGCCTGACGTTCATGCGGGCAAGGGGGCGACTGTGGGGAGCGTGATTCCGACCAAATCGGCAATCATTCCGTCTGCGGTGGGCGTGGATATTGGCTGTGGCATGAACGCCCTACGCCTGTCTATCAAGGCAGAGCAGTTGCCCGACAACCTAAAACCTGCCCGCCTTGCCATTGAAAAACGCGTCCCTGTCGGCTTTGAAAAGCACAAGCAAATCATGGCAAAAATGAGTACGCTTGACCCGCTTGCCATTCGTCTCAAAAAAATTACCGACAAGCACAAGGGCTTATTGAAAATGATGAGTAACTTTGACAGAACGTGGGCAAAACAGCTTGGCACGTTGGGCGGTGGCAATCACTTTATTGAGCTGTGCGTGGACGAGAACGATGACGTGTGGATTATGCTTCACTCTGGTTCTCGTGGGATTGGCTCGTGTATTGGCGAGTATTTTATCAGTCTTGCCAAAAAAGTGAATGAGACGTGTTTTGGTTATATTCCTGACCGTGAGCTGTCGTATTTGGCACAGGGTACGCCGTTTTTTGAGGATTATATTGAGGCGGTGGGCTGGGCTCAGGACTATGCGACTGAAAACCGCAAGGAGATGATGAGACTCATTATCAAAGCCTTACAAAGCAAAGACGCACAATTTCCCCGCTTTACCGTAACCAAAGAGGCGATAAACTGTCATCACAACTATGTCAGCCGTGAGAGGCATTTTGGCAGTTCGGTCTATGTAACTCGCAAGGGGGCGATTAGTGCCTATGAGGGCGAGCTTGGCATTATCCCTGGCTCTATGGGGGCGAAATCCTATATCGTGCGTGGGCGTGGCAATAGCGAGAGTTTTTGTTCGTGTTCGCATGGGGCAGGGCGAAAAATGAGCAGGGGGCGTGCGGTGCGTGAGTTTGGCTTGGCGGATTTGGTGAGCCAAACGGACGGTATCGAATGCCGTAAAGATAAGGGCGTGCTGGACGAAATTCCACAGGCGTATAAAGATATTGATGAGGTCATGGCAAACCAAACCGATTTGGTGGAGGTTGTGCATACCTTAAAGCAGGTGATGTGTATTAAGGGGTGATGAATGATTTTTGGACTACTATCTGATTTTTTATTTGTCATTTTGTAAAATAAGTGCAGGGGCAAATTACATTTGCCCTGTGTTAAATTTGGATTTTGGGGTGAATAAATTACCCTTATACGTCCAAATTCTAAAATATATTTTGATTTAGTCCAACATAGGAAAATAATATGAAAAACCAAAAAGAGCTTATCAAACTTGGCGAAAAATTGGCAAATCACCCAATTTACCCAAGTGCGATTAAAGTACGCAACCAAACCGCCTTAAACCCTTTATTAAAAAAGGGTGGTGTTCATGATAAAGACAACCCCAAAACACGCCATAAAAAAGAGCGTGCTAAAATATGTTTGCACCTAAAACATAAGGGGTATGACAATAATTTTTAAAAATTTTTCAAATTTTTTGTAAGATATTTGCTCCACGTCCGTCTAAGGTATATCATAGAATGGTTTATGATGTTCAATCGGAGTTTATTATGTCAAATCTTAACCGTAAAATCACAGGCCTTGCAGCAGCAACCTTACTGGCGACAGGGCTGAGTGCTTGCAAAGAGGAAAAAATGCAAGCACAGCCACTGGCACAAGGCTATCAAAATGCTGATACCGCCCAGCCTGCCGTCGCCCAGCCCAATCAAGCAGTCGTCTCCGACACCAAAACCGCCGAAGGCAAATGCGGTGAGGGTAAATGCGGTGAAGCAGGATGTAGTGCGACCATGGGGGACAAATCAGCATCTGCCAGTTGTGGAGCAAGTACCGCCAATGCTGACAAATCAGCATCTGCTGCTTGTGGGGCAAGCACTGATAAAAACGCCAATGCCAGTTGTGGCGGTTCAAAATAAACAGTTTTTTGATGGCAAATACAAGGTTATGATGTTTTGTAACCTTGACTTTCGTTCTTTTTACTTATTTAACGCTCTTTTTGATGGGTGAGTCGGAGAAAAATAATGATACAAACCAAAAACTTAATCATAGGCTTTGGTAAAGCAGGCAAAACATTGGCAGGACTGTTTGATAAACATGGTCAGAGTACTATTTTGGTTGAGCAATCGGACAAAATGTATGGTGGAACGTGTATTAACGTGGGCTGTATTCCCTCAAAAAAACTGATTCATGAAGCCAAAACGGATGGTTTTGATGAAGCCATGCAAAACAAAGATGCCCTTATCAGTACTTTGCGTGAAGCAAATTTTAAAAAAATCAATGATTTATCAAACGTGCGTGTCATTACCGCACAGGCAAGTTTTGTTGATGATAATACCGTTACCCTATCCACAGGCGAGACGGTGCGTGCTGAGCGGATTTTTATCAACACAGGTGCAACCCCCATCATGCCAAACGTGGCAGGCGTGGATGGTGAGCGTATTTATGACAGTACAGGGCTGTTAAACTTAGGTGATACGCAAAAAACCGCCCCCAAGCGATTGGTCATCGTGGGTGCAGGATTCATCGCTCTTGAATTTGCCTTTATGTATCACGCCTTTGGCAGTCAAGTAAGCATTGTTGAGCGGTCGGAGGAGTTTTTAGCAAACGTTGATGATGATGTGCGTGAAATCGTCCTTGATTTGTTAGATGAGCGTGGTATTGAGTTGCATTTGGGACAAGACGTCCAAGAGTTTAGACATCAAGATACCCACACTCAGGTCATCACCGATAAACTGACCCTAGATGCTGATGCCGTGCTTATTGCCATTGGTAGACAGCCCAACACAAACAGTCTAAACCTACAAAACACAAGCGTGCAATTAGATGAGCGTGGTTATGTGGTGTGTGATGATAAACTAAAAGCCACAAACAATATTTGGGCCATGGGCGATGTTGCAGGCTCACCACAATTTACTTATATCTCGCTTGATGATTATCGCATTGTGGCGGATGATTTGTTTGGCAGTGGCACACGCCAAAGAGCTGACCGCAATATCTTCCCAACCAGCGTCTTTATCACACCGCCTTTATCACAAATTGGCATGAGTGAAAAACAAGCCCAAGCAAGTGGTAAAAATTATCAAGTAGCAACCTTAGCCGCCCAAAACATTGTTAAAGCCAAAATGACAGGCAACACCAAAGGTTTATTAAAAGCGGTTGTGGATAAAGACACCAATGAGATTTTGGGTGTTACGCTGTTTTGTGATGACAGCCATGAGATTATCAATTTATTTAAATTGGCAATGGATAATGGCGTTAAAGCAGATTATTTTAAAGGACAAATTTTTACGCATCCAACCATGAGCGAATCATTAAATGATTTATTTGCTCAATTTTAAAATGGTTTTTTATAAAGGTATGTTATGAAAAAATTTACTCTGACCATCATCATGGGTGTGTTTGGATTGACAGCATGTAACAGTTTTGCCAACATGCCCATCAAAGACAATACAACCCAAACACAGGTTCAAACACCAATCACACCAAAGGCAAAAGGCGTTTGGATTGATGTTCGCACCCCAGAAGAATATCAAGCGGGTCATTTGACAGATAGCATCAATGTCCCTGTTGATGATATCACCAAACGTATCTTTGCCATTGAACCTAATAAAGACAGTCCCATCAATCTATATTGTCGTAGTGGCAGACGTGCCGAGGTTGCTCGTACGCAACTGCTTAAATTGGGTTATACCAATGTTACCAATCACGGCGGTTATGAAGATTTAAAACAACAAGGCTATCGTTAAGGGGTTTTTTATGAAAATTAATGTTGGTAAACCCGATAAAATCGTGCGAATTGTTTTGGGTATCGTTATTATTGGTGTGGGTGCTTATTTTGGTTCGTGGTGGGCAATCGTTGGGCTTGTGCCTTTATTGACAGGCTTTATGAATTTTTGCCCCATTTATCATCTTTTGGGCATCAGCACCTGTAAATACCATGCTAATAAAAACCTCAATAAGTAAAAAGACAGACATGACAGATAACAAATCACCACATGGGGCAGGGCTTGGCTTTCGCCGTGAATTATTACCGCAAATGTCTCTTGATGATGTCAATGCCATTCATCAATTAAGCCATATTGATTTTTTTGAGGTCTCGCCTGAAAATTGGATAAATTCCCAAGGCATGATGGGCGGTCGTTTTGAAAGTATCTTACGTGCTTATACCGAACGGTTTTCATTCATCTGTCATGGACTTTCTTTATCTATTGGCAGTTCAAAAGAATTGGACATTACTCATGTCAATAATATCAAAACATTCATGAAATCACACGGCATGAATTTATTCACCGAGCATCTGTCTTGGTGTGGTGATGATAAAGGACATTTATACGATTTATTGCCCATACCTTGCACCCAAGAAGCGGTATTTTGGGTGGCTGACCGCATAAAAAAAGTGCAGGACATTTTAGGCTCTCAAATCGGTATTGAAAATGCCTCATACTATTATCTGCCCTCTCAAAGCCAAATGTCTGACAGTGAATTCATTTCAGCGGTGATAAAAGAGGCGGATTGTTTGTTGCATTTGGATGTGAATAATATTTTTGTCAATAGTCAGAACTTTGGTTTTGACCCACACCAATATTTGCGTGAATTACCCTTAGAGCGGACGTGTTATTTACATGTGGCAGGACATTATGTGGACGATGATGGTCTGATTGTGGATACACATGGCGATGGCGTGGTAGAGCGTGTTTGGGCATTGCTAAATGATGCTTATGAGTTGATTTTTGCCAAAACGGGCAAAACGGCGGATAAAATTCCAACTTGTTTGGAGCGTGATTTTAACTTTCCAAAACTTAGCGAGCTTACCCGTGAAGTAAAATTTATCCGAGAAATTCAACAAATCCACAAAAATAACACCGTAACTAAATTGGCTTAATGGTTTAATAAATTCTTATGATAATGATGACAGATAAAGCACCCAATTTACGCAGCTTTCAGCGTGAATTGGGTGATTATATTAGAAAGCAAAAACACGATGATGGCGATACCGTGCCTTCTCGTGTTGGGCAGTTATACCAACATTTGATTTATAATAACATCTCTGGCTTTATAAACCAATGCTTTCCCATTACTCGTAAAATCATTGAAGTGCATTTTGGTGCATCGCTTTGGCAAAATCTCATCAAAGATTTTATAAAACATGGTGATATGACAAGTCCGTATTTTAGTGAAATTAATGAGCAGTTTGTTGGTTATTTGACAGATGATGTTTTGAATAAATTTGCCTTGCCACTTTATTTATCTCAATTTGTTCATTATGAATGGGTGGAGTTGTATGTGGATAATCTGCCCAATGACAGCCCTAAGCCTGTTTTTATTCATCAAAATGAACCTATTATCATCAATCATACCGCCCAGATTTTGTATTATGAATGGATGGTACAAGACATTAGCGTGTCATTTTTACCCAATAAAAAACAGCCGACGTTTTTGGTGGTATATCGTCAATGTATGGATAATGCCTTTAAAACTGTATTTATGGCAATTGACCAACTGACATTTATCATATTGACCTTTATTCAAGAAAAGCAAAAGCAAGGCGTGTGTTATCAAAATACTGATGAATTATTATTACAACTACAAAAAACATTTGAATTAAATGATGAAATTTTAAATGATATAAAATCATCATTTGATGACTTGTTAAATACCATGCTAGACAACCAAATTTTTTATAAAAGATAAGGAGATTTATGATGAATAAATATGTTGCTTATCATGATAAATCGGTTTTGTCTTTGAAAAAAATAGACTTTTTACCACTACTAGCAATACGTTTGTATCTTGCTCCGATTTTTATCATGGCGGGGCTGACCAAATACCGCTCATTTTATGATACAGTGGCGTGGTTTGGTAATGGTGATTGGGGGCTTGGTTTGCCTTTTGCATCCTTTTGGGTGGTCGTGGTCATTATTGCCGAATTGATTGGCGGTGTGGCATTGTTATTAGGGGTGGCAACACGTTTATTTGGTCTATTATTGGCAATCACCATGGCATTTGCCATGTTATTGGTGCATTTAAAAAATGGTTGGCATGCCATCGCTCCAACGAATCCAACGACAAACATCGCCCAATTATTTGGCAGGTATGGGCAGGCAAGTTTGGATAATTCCATACAAGCAGGTGAGCGATTAAATAAGGCTCGTGAAATTTTACAATCCTATGGTAATTATGACTGGCTTACCGAAACAGGGAATTTTGTGATTTTAAATAATGGCGTAGAATTTGGCATGACGTATTTTATTATGTTGCTTGTGCTGATTATTTATGGGGCGGGGCGTATTATCAGTGTGGATTTTTGGCTAAATAAAATTCTGCCAGTGTTAAAATAATATCATCAGATATTCATAACATATTCATAACGTACCATTTATGTGGCTTTGTTCATTTTTCTTGACCTATTGAATTATTGAGAATTTTATAAAAATGCACCAAATCAATTTACACCACTTTGATAAAAAAAGCATGGATGAGATATATCAAGCCATGTTTTCTTTTGCGTACAATCAGTTAAATCATGAACAACACGCCAAAGATGTGGTACAAGATACTTTGGTGAATGCCTTAAAATATGCCGATAGTTTTCAAGGAAAGTCCGCCTTTAAAACGTGGGTATTTGCCATTTTGAAAAATAAAATTGCCGACTTTATTCGCCAAAATAAACATTATGTAACCATCAGCGAGATGAGTGAAAATGACGATGATGAATTTTTATCCATGCTGTTTGATGATATTGGACGTTGGCAACATGGTTCATCACCAAATGGTTTTGATAATTGCTGGACAAGTCCGCATGAAACTGCTGAGAATGATGAATTTTGGCAAGTATTGGAATTATGTTTACAAAATTTGCCAAAAGAGCAGGCACAGGTTTTTTTGATGAAGGAATATATAGAATTGGGCAGTGATGAGATTTGCCAAAATTTAAACATTACTCGCCAAAATTTATATGTGTTATTACATAGAGCCAGATTAAGATTGCAAATGTGTTTATCGGTAAAATGGTTTGTTTAGAGGGTACAATGAAACGATTTAAAAATTGCCAAAAAATGACTGAGCTTATGAGTTTATCACAAGATGAATCATTGACTTTGTCACAAAAAATGATGGTGAGATTTCATCTTTTGATGTGTCCTGAATGTGCCAGATTTGATAAAAATAATGAAATATTAAAAGTGATGATAAAACAGCATAAAAATTTGAATGATGATTTATCATGATGGTTTGTCATCAATGAGCATTTAAAAAAGCTGACTTGCCAATATGGCTTGCATGGGGTTAAAACTTTTACGATGCTCGGGCAGTATCCCATACTTATGAATGGCATCACGGTGTATTTTGCTGGCATAGCCTTTGTGTTTTTCTAGTCCATAATCAGGATAAATCTTGGCGTAATCACTCATGATGTTATCACGATGAACTTTGGCAAGGACGCTGGCACAGGCGATGGATGTGTGAATGCCGTCACCTTTGATGAGTGTATGAATGCACGACCCAAATGGGGCAAAGTCGTTGGACAACAGGGGCATGGCATTGCCATCTATCATGATAACAGGGTTGTCGTGAATGCCGATATTATTTAACATAATCAAATGTTCAATTGCCAGTCTCATGCCAAGCAGAGTGGCTTGATAAATGTCGATGGCATCAATGACGAATGCAGGTATGTCAATTAAAGCATAACTTTGGCAGGTCTGTTTGATGGGTTCAAAGAGCAAATTCCGCTTTTTTTCAGACAGCTTTTTACTGTCATTAATAGAAGATATGGGCGTGCCTGCCAAATCAATTTGTCCAAATTCGCCCGTAAGGTTGTTATCCAAAATCACCGCCCCAACGGTCATTTGCCCAAATAGTGAACCACGCCCAACCTCATCGATGCCGATGACAAAAGTGCCTGATGGGAGTGCATGATTTTTATGGGCGATGATGGTGCAAGCGTGGGTGTATGTATTTAGAGTATGAGCTTTTATCATGGCTTTTTAAAATCTGGTTAAAATCTGGTTAAAATCATAAAATCGTGTGTGCTAAGTTACCAAAACATGACGGTTTTTGTATTAAATTCATCGGTTTTGGTCAATCGGCGTTTGTAAGCGTGGACGGTTTGGGGTTAATTTGTTTAGTAGTACATAAGAGATGGGTAACGGTTCATCAAAAATCAGCCCTGCCAAAATCTCACCACATAATGGAGCAAAACTAAATCCCTTTGACCCCATGCCATAGACGGTATACAGCCCATCATGCCTGCCAACCTGCCCAACAAGTGGATGATAATCAGGCGTTTGGGCTCGTATGCTTGCCCGCCCGTGCAAATCTGCCAGATTGACATTGAGTTCGTTGGCAAGATTTGGCAGACTTTGGCGAAACTTGTTTAAATTAAACTCATGTTCATCATCACGTACCGATGTGTTAGTATCATTGCGTACAAAACTTGCCCCCATTAAGAAAGTAAGCGTGTCATCTTTATCAAAGGTGGCACAATAACCATCATACTTTATCGGTGTGGCAAGTTTGGCTTTTAGCTCATCACAGTGCTGGTCAATGTCAAGCCATGAGACTTGTCCACGAATCTTTCTGGGATTAAACAACTCATCATTTAATAGATGACTTTCAAAACCTGCACAAATGATGACAATATCGGCGGATAATTGGTCATTGGCATTTTTTAGCATCCATTTGTCATGCTCTTTTATGACGTTGTTGGCATGAAAATGCTCAAAATGAATTAAGGGATTTGATAGAATGAAATCTGCTAATTTATGGGTGTCAATCAGTCCTGCTTTGGGCGTATGGGTGTTAATGATTTGCTTATTAAAATCATCATTATTCAAATTAAAACCATCATTGACGATGCTAATTAATTCATCAGGATAACTGTTTGCCAAATGGGCAAGTTTATCATGTGATTTTTGTGTGGGTAATAAAAAATCTATCGCCCCTGTTTGGGTAAATATTTCATCTTTTGCCAATTGATTAAAGGTTTGATAAATCCGCTCAGCATATAAAAAGCTGACGGTGGGCAGATGGTTGGGGGCGTCTGATAATTGAGTTAGTTTGGGGGCAAATAGAGCTTTTGGATTGCCCGACGCTCCTGAGAGTGGGGCGATTTTATCAGTGAGCGTTACTGACACACCACGACTTGCCAAAGCGTGTGCGGTAAATAACCCCGATACGCCAGCTCCGACGATGATGGCTGTCTTTGGCGTGGGTTTGATGGCGACGGCTCTGTCAAATTTGGCGGTTATCATCTCACGCTTATGCCCAAAGCCTTTGATTTTTTGTACACTCATGCCAATGTTCATCAACGCCCGTCTGACCGTACCACTGCTGGTAAAAGTGGCGAGAGTGGCATCAGATTTGGATAAGCGTTTGATTTGACTAAAAATATCATCTGACCACAGTTCATGGTTTTTGCTGGGAGCAAAACCATCCAAAAACCATGCGTCCGCCTGTCCTGTTTTGGTGTGCATGCTTGCAAAGCTGTCATGTGCATCCCCAAGCCATAAATCAAGGCAAATATTACCAAAATGCAGGCGATGACAGCCTGATAATGCCAGTGGGTAATCATCCAGTAAAGTTGTGATGAATGGGTTGGTTTTTTCATTTTGCCATGCCAATAGGGCAGTGGTTAAATCAGCATGACTAAGCGGATATTTTTCGGTACTGACAAAATACAGACGAGCAGATGATGTGACGACTTTTTGCCAAAGTAGACAGGTTGCCAAAAAGTTTAGCCCTGTACCAAAACCTGTTTCCATGATGACAAAATGCTCATTATCATGCAGATTTGCAAAGCGCTCTGGCAGGTCATTACTCTCCAAAAAGACATGATTGCTCTCATCAAAACCGCCCGCTTTTGAAAAATAAATGTCATCAAATTGTTCGGAGATGGGTGTGATTTTCCCCAAATTATCGGTTTGCCATGTAACGTGTGCGGTTTGTATCATTGTTTATTAGGTTGATTTATTTGCGTTTTATGATGAGTGAGGCGAGAATAAAGCCAAGAGTGAACGATGCCAAAGTACTGATGACACCATAAAGAAACAACTGTCCACTACGTTCATTCACCAAGACATTAACTTGTGTGGTTAATTCGTCAATGCGTCCTTGTAGTTGGCTGTTTTTGGCAAGCAGTTCGGTATTGGCACGAGATAATTGATTGTCGTCAGGTTTGGTAAGTTGTGCCAATGTTGGGGCGTTAGGGCTGTGCAGGCTGGTAGGGGCTTCATTTTCTGTATGTTCACTCTCACCCAAATGCTGGCTGGTAGTGGCAGGCGTGTCAGCTGTGTTTGTCAAAGCAGTCTGAGCAAGGCTTGATATAGACAGTGGGGCAATGACAAGCAGGGCAATCATAATGACAACTTTCATGGCAACCCTCACGCGCCACTGCCGTTAGCAGGCAAGGCTTGGATAAAGGGCTTGATGTCTACATGACTGTACACACCGCCATGCAGATAGGGTTCGTCATTTACCCATGCTCGTGCCTCATCTATGTCATTAAAGTGGGCGATGATGAGACTGCCACTCATGACAGGTTCGCCATGATTGATGGGTGTAGGGCCTGCGATGACAAGTCGGTTCTGGGCGTGTAGAGCGGTCAGTCGCTCAATGTGAGCAGGGCGAATCTTAGCACGTTTGGCGGAGCTGTCGGCGACATCATGACCGATGATGGCAAATAAAGGCATGGTTTTTCCTAATTTTGGGGTTGATTTGGGTGGTGCGTGGTATGCACCAATAAGATTTTCTACTTAATAGGTGCGTAATACGCACCCTACTGTAATTGGTGTATTTTGAAGTTAAATGATTTTAAATGTCAAATTAAAATTATTTTTTTATCGCCGTTTCATCTATCTTGATATGCTTACGCAGAACGACAAACATACCGACCATAAAACTGATCATGACAATAATATCGCCAAAGGCGGTAAACTCGCCCCAGTACTCGCCTCTCATAAAGACAAAGGCAAAAAAGGCGTGCAGGCTTGCCATGAGTACAAAAAATCCTGCCCATGCTAGATTGAGCTTTTTCCATGCCGATGACGACAACTCAAAAATGGGGGTGAATAGCTTTTGAATGGCGGATTCTTTGTTGCTTAGAAAAAATGGCGATAAGAATAAGGCGAGAGCAAAGCCCAAATTAATCAAAATCGCTTTTAGGCGAATATAAAAATCATCTCGCAAGGCAAGGGTCAGCCCGCCAAACACCACGGTCATAAGTAGCACAAAAATCTGCTGTTTTTGCAGACGAAATTTTTGACTGACAAATAAAAAGCCATACACGATAAGCGTGGCAAGGGTCAGCCCTGCGGTCGCCACGATGATGTGATTATTGCTCTCGCCCCCTGTCAGCCCAATGGCGGTCAGTAGGGGGTGGGCAGGATTGTCCTTGTCTGTGGTCTTGTACAGATAAAAAAAGACAATGATGGGAATGTAGTCAAGTAGGGCTTTCATGGGTGTGATGTGTCTAAAAGGTGCTATTTTACACGCTTTTGGGGGTAAAAGTAAAATAAAACCGATGCTTTGGTGCAATCTTATGATATGAATAAATTGCAAGGTAAACTGGCATTCTTTGTTGTGGCAAGGTAAAATACTGCCCCAGTCGCTCTCACAGGCAAGCTAAATAAATTGGAAATGACAATGCTACAAATTTTATATCAAGATGATGACGTGGTGGCGGTAAATAAGCCTGCTGGTATGCTGGTTCATCGCTCGTGGCTTGACAAGCATGAGACGGTGTTTGCGATGACGGTGTTGCGAGATATGCTTGGGTGCCACGTTTTCCCTGTTCATCGGCTAGACCGCCCAACATCAGGCGTACTACTATTTGCCAAGTCGTCTGATGTGGCACGGACGTTGTCAGGGCAATTTGAACATCACACGGTAGATAAATCCTATCTGGCGGTGGTGCGTGGGTATCTTTTGGGTGGTGGGCGGATTGATTATCCTTTAAAGGTCAAACTTGACAAAATCGCTGATAAATTTGCCAAAACGGATAAAGAGCCAGAGTCCGCCATAACCGATTATGAGAACTTGGCAACCTGTGAAATGCCCTTTGTGTCGGTGGATAGATACGCCACATCTCGGTACAGTCTGATGAAACTCGTCCCAATCGCAGGGCGAAAGCACCAACTAAGACGGCACATGACGCACCTATTTCACCCGATTGTCGGCGATACCACGCATGGCGACACCGCCCAAAATCGTGCGGTGGCAGAGTTTACGGGTGTATCAAGGCTACTGCTTCACGCTCATACTTTGGCATTTGATGACATGAGTGGCAAGCGTATCACGGTGGTTGCTCCGATTGATGATGACTTTGGTAAGGTGGTACGAGATTTTGGGTGGGGTAATTTGCTCTAATAAATCTCTTTCCAAACTAAAAATAAACCCTTATAAGTATTGGGGTTGAAGTTTTTAAAAATCCATAAAAATCAGGGTTTGGAAAGAAGTCTATTGTATTTTGGCAGAACCGTCTAGATTTAGACGGTTTTTTATTGCCATAAATTCATCAAGGTGTTGGTGTGCTTGGTGGTTCAAGCAAGACAGACGGAGCGACATCTAAGGTGTCGGCAAGTTTGTGAATATTGATAAGGGCGATGTTGCGTAAGCCACGTTCCACACCGCTTAGGTAGCTTCTGGCAAGTCCACTTTCTAGGGCGAGTTTTTCTTGGGATAAGCCTTTGGCTTTGCGGATTTCTACTAGGCGTAAACCAAAAGATTTTAGGGGGTCGGTTTGGGTCATGGGATTGTCCAAATTAAAACTGGAATATTACCCAAAAATTCCTTATAAAATAACGCTTTATAAGTTCACGTTATAAAAGTTCACGCACTATAATTGACATTAAAATGAAAAATTGCTAATATAACGTTACCTAAAGTAGTCATTTTTAGTTAAATTGGGAGTAATTGTTATGGCAAGATATGAAGTAAGATATCAAAAGCCGTCCGCTACGGGTACAATGGTTACGCACGTCAATGCCAGTAGTGCCAGTCAAGCCAAAGAGCAAATCAAGGCAAGATTTAATGGTCAAGTAAAAATTGTGTCTGTTGTCGCCAAATAAACAAGGAGAAATCAAATGTCTGATTAGACTTCTTTCCAAACCCTGATTTTTATGGATTTTTAAAAACTTCAACCCCAATACTTATAAGGGTTTATTTTTAGTTTGGAAAGAGATTTATTATGATTATGAAGAAAGAGTGTCTTTTAAAGATTTGTCCGATGATGAAAAACGTGAGCGTATTGCTGGATGGCGAGATACGGCAGAGCAAAGACGAGAGTATCATAAAGAAGGCAAATATCTGTCGCTCAAAGAGTCAGTTGATGAGTTTAAAGATGCAGACAATGCTGGTGGTAAGGCATTGGCAGGGGCGAAAATTGTGGGTAAATCGCTGTTTAATATCGGTCGGTTTGCAGTAGCAGAAGCCTTGCCAAGCTTTTTGGAGCAAACCGCCAAGCAAGCTGAAAAATCTATGAAAAAATAAAGCTAATCCCAAATATATTAGCTGTCAATAAACACATCTCAATGATTGTTGGGGTGTGTTTTTTTGTGGGTTATATTCATTAATTTGCTTTTAGTTTGATTTTTGTAATTTATCAACACAGTTGCTACAAAGCCTATGGCAAATTTCAAGTTTGTTAGGTGTGATATTTATTTAAGGCAAAGCGAATATTTGGGTCATAGTCAATGCAGGTTTGATAAGGCATGGCATTCTGTATTTTAATGATTTAGAGAGTATAAAACAGATAAATCACAAATGCAAATCATGCCCACATCTATCACAAAACTTAGCATTGGACGCATGTCCAAATTTACCGCATTTTGGGCAAGTGATGGGGTGTAGCTGTGGTCGCATGGTGCGTGACAGCTCAGCGGTAAAAATCCCTGTCGGCACGGCAATGATGGAGTAACCCATAATCATCACCATGCTTGCAATCGCTTGCCCTATCGGAGTTTTGGGCGAGATGTCGCCATAACCCACGGTCGTCAAAGTCACAACCGCCCAATAGATGGATTTGGGGATACTGGTGTAGCCGTTTTCGGGGCCTTCGACCACATACATGACCGAGCCAAAAATCGTCACAAGCAGTAATAATGACAGGAAAAAGACGATGATTTTGTGCTGACTGGTGCGAAAGGCAGCTGCCAAAAATCCTGCTTGTTGCATGTAGGATTTGAGCTTAAATACCCTAAAAATCCGCAAAATCCGCAAAATCCGCACCACAAGCAAATACTGCGTTCCCACAAAAAAGTAGCTAAGATAGCTTGGCAATAATGCAAGCAGGTCAATCACCCCAAAAAAGCTAAACGCATAACGCTTGCGATTGGGAGCGGAGTATAGGCGTAATAAATATTCTATGGTAAATAAAATGGTAAAAAACCACTCTGCATACAAGAACAGCGTGCCATACTGCAAACGTAAATACAGCACACTGTCAAGCATGACCACGACCACGCTAAGAGCGATACCGATGAGTAGCACCACATCAAAAAATCGTCCCGCAGGCGTGTCGGTACCTTCGATGACGATATGAATGCGTTCGGCAAGGGTTAGGTTTTTTTTATGGCGGGGCAGTTGCATGGGAGCTGTGGGTAATTTTTTGGGATATTTTATAATAAAGTTGGAGTTTGGGATAGTATTTTTACAAAATTCTTGTTATGATTGATGCGTTTTAGACTTTTCACATTCGATTTACCATGAAAATCATCATTTTAATACTACCCCTTGTTCTGACCGCTTGTATGAACATGGCGGATTTTTCTGACAAACAACGCCAAACACCCCAAACTTACCCAACTTACAACCCAAATTGCCAACGCCATATCCTAGCCCCACGCACACCACAAGGCTATCCTGACATGGGTTCGCCTGAATATCAAGAAACCCATCATCGCACGCATTGCAAATAGCAAATATTGGCAAATTTGCCCAAACCTTGTATAATAACCCATTTTTATTATTTTCATTTAAAAGGTGCATTATGGCAGGTCATAGTAAATGGGCGAACATCAAACATCGTAAAGCCAAACAAGATGCCGCAAAAGGCAAAATCTTTACCAAAATCATTCGTGAAATCGTCTCCGCCAGTAAAGGCTCTGACCCAGACCCTGCCAACAACCCACGCCTGCGTGCCGTGCTAGAAAAAGCCAACGCCGCCAACATGACCAAAGACGTGATTAAACGTGCCATTGAACGTGGGCAAGGGGGCGGAGAAGGCGACAACGTCCAAGAGATTACCTACGAAGGCTATGGCGTGGGCGGTGTGGCAGTCATCGTGGAGACCATGACCGACAACGTAAATCGCACGGTGGGCGAGGTTCGTCATGCGTTTAGTAAACACGGTGGCAACCTAGGTACATCAGGTTCGGTGGCGTATTTGTTCTCTAAGCGTGGCGAGATTGTCTTTAATGATATTTCACTAGAAGACAAAGTCATGGAAGTCGCCCTAGAAGCAGGAGCAACGGATATTGAAAATGACGGCGAGAGCCTGCTTGTCATCACAGAGCCTAACGACTTTGGGGCGGTGGTGGACGCACTAGCCGATGCAGGACTAAAAGCGGACAATGCCGAAGTTACCATGTCGCCAAGCACAAATGCCGACATTGATAACATCGATGATGCCCAACGTGTGCTAAAAATGATTGATATGCTAGAAGATTTGGACGATGTGCAAGAAGTCTATACTAATGTCAATTTTAGCGATGACGTCATGGCACAGCTTGATGCGTAATGCTTGATATAAATAGCCATGTTTTGCATGGCTATTTTGATTTGGATAGATAAATGACAACCAACCAACAAACCACACACCGCCAAAACTACACCCGCCTAAACAACGCCATTGAAGGGATTGTGCTAACCCAAGATGACAAGCGTTTTATGACGACGGTTATTGACCGCCCCAAGGCACAGTTTTATCAAGCCGTTAAACAGCATTTGGGCATAAAGGCGTGAAAATCGGTTCGGCACATTCTGATGAGACCACCGCCAAGCGTTATTTTTATGGCGAGATTGGCAAAAGCGTGCTTGTCAATAAACTTGGCATTACCGCCCAAGCTGACCTTGACCGTGCCGAAGCGTTTTTTGTGGAATATGCCTTACATCACGGTTTGTCAAAAAACGCCCAAACCCTATCGCCACAAGGCTTACAAGCCATGCACAAGGAGCTTTTTGGCGAGCTTTATGCGTGGGCAGGGCAATTTCGGGATTACACCACAGGGCGGGGATTGCCTTTTTGTCGTCCTGAATTTATCGCCAAAGAACTCACCAAAATCTATGATGAATTAACTTGCCAACTACATCACGGCATGGACAAACAAGCCCTTGTCAAAATCAGTGCCAAGTTCATGGGCGAGCTAAACGCCATACACCCCTTTATTGATGGCAATGGTCGCACACAGCGAGAGACCTTGCTTATCATTGCCAATCAAGCAGGTTTTCATGTGGTGCTAAACGACACCACAACGCCTTATCTTTCCCAACAAAAATGGTATCAAGCCGCCGAAGAGAGTCATTATTATGCCACTTATCACGGCTTTGAAGAGATTATTTTTAACATTATAAGTAACCAGCCATGACCCTATCCGACTACGTCCGCTCTATCATCACCGCCACCGTCTATGACGTTGCCATTCGCACTCCGCTTGAACAGGCGGACAAATTATCCGCACGCTTTGGCAATGACATTCGCCTAAAACGCGAAGACTTGCAACCCGTATTTAGCTTTAAATTGCGTGGGGCGTATAACAAAATCAGCCAATTATCAGACGAACAAAAAGCCAAAGGCATCATCTGTGCGTCCGCTGGCAACCACGCCCAAGGGGTCGCCTACTCGGCAAACCGCCTAAACCTTAACAACCTAATCGTCATGCCAAAAACCACGCCCGACATTAAGGTGCAAGCAGTCAAAGCCTTTGGCGGTACGGTGCATTTGCATGGCGACAGTTTTGATGAAGCCAACCGCTTTGCCATAGACAAGGCAACCACAGACGGCATGACCTACATCGCTCCTTATGATGATGAGCTTGTGATTGCAGGGCAAGGCACGGTGGCGTTGGAGCTGTCGCAGGACTGGCGAGACATGGAGTACGTCTTTGTGCCTGTGGGCGGTGGTGGCTTGGTGGCAGGCGTGTCGGCATTTTTGGGCGAAGTCGCTCCGCACGTCAAGGTCATCGCAGTGGAGTCTGAAGGGGCATCGTGCCTAAAAGTCGCCTTGGCGGACGGTGAACGCACTCGCTTGCCACAGGTGAGCCTATTTGCAGACGGGGTGGCGGTTGCCCAAATCGGGCAAATTCCTTTTGACATCGCCAATCTAACCAAATCCAACGGTCAAGGCAAGGTCATCGATGACGTGATAACGTGTAACAACGATGAAATTTGTGCCAGCGTCAAAGACATCTTTGAAGAAAACCGCCACATCGTTGAGCCGTCTGGGGCGTTGGCATTGGCAGGATTAAAAAAGTACATCAAAGAGCATAACTTGACTGGCAAAAACTGCGTGGCAATCGTCTCAGGGGCGAACATGAACTTTGATCGCTTGCGTTATATTGCCGAACGCACCGAAATTGGCGAGAACAAAGAAGCGATTTTTGCGGTAAAATTGCCCGAGCAAGCAGGGGCATTTTTGGATTTTTGCCGCTGTTTAGAGGGGAGAAACATCACCGAATTTAACTATCGCCTAGATGCCACCAGCCCCAATGTCGCCCAAGTCTTTGTTGGCATTGGCTTAAAAGGCGGTCAAAAAGAGCGTGCCACGATTACCGATATGCTGGACAAAGGCGGATACGAAGCCCATGACCTAACCGATGATGAAGTCGCCAAAACGCATATCCGCTATTTGATTGGTGGGCATGGGCGACTGACCGATGAACGCCTGTTCCGTGTCATGTTTCCCGAGCGTCCAGGGGCGTTATTAAATTTCCTTGAAAAATTGGGGCAGGATTTTAACGTAACCTTATTTCACTATCGCAATCACGGAGCGGCAGAAGGGCGGATTTTGGTGGGACTGCAAGCCACGCCCACAAGCGGACGGCAAATCGTGGACGCACTGACCGAGATTGGCTATGAATGCGAAGATTTGACGGACAATGTTGGGTATGGGGTGTTTTTAAAATAAACCCAAATCTAAAACACGGCAATCGCCGTGTTTTTTAATCATTTAACTTCAAAACACACTCATTGGCAGTAAGGTGCGTATTACGCACCAATAAGATTTTCTATCTAAAAGGTGCGTGGTACGCACCTTACCATTAAGTAAAAGCACCATTTATTCTTACAAAGAATTTTTGTAAAATAAAGCAAGACTCAACCCAATGGAAAATTTATGAAATCATTTCTAAACCCCCTTATCATCGCCCTATCCCTTTTACCCTTATCCGCTTTGGCGTGTGAAAAACCACAGGTGGTGGGGTATGATTTTGTTAATTGCTTATCAGAAGGTTTGGCAAGTGTGGAACAAAACGGCAAATGGGGGTTTATTGATAACACAGGTAAAGTGGTTATCCCTGTTCAATATGATTATGTTGGGTATTTTTCAGAGGGCTTGGCTAGCATCAAACAAAATGGCAAATACGGTTTTGTTGATAAAACAGGTAAAGTGGTTATCCCTGTTCAATATGATTATGTTGGGTATTTTTCAGAGGGCTTGGCTAGCATCAAACAAAATGGCAAATACGGTTTTGTTGATAAAACAGGTAAAGTGGTTATCCCTGTTCAATATGATAATGCTTGGGTTTTTGAAAATGGTAAAGCCGAAGTATCATTAAATGGCGAATTCTTTTATATAGACAAAACAGGAAAACGCCTAGACTAACCCCGATTTTGGCAGGTACACCAAGCACACTGATGTGTCAGATGAGTTAAAAGGGGTATAAAGATATATTTATGATAAATCTTTTGGTTAATGGGTGGTATCGCCCTTGATATTGACCCGATGTGTCCGCATTTATGAACTAAGCATTTACCAGCTAATAATAAAAAAGAGAACACCATGCCAACCCAAACCCACACCCTAGCCATACACGGCATGACTTGCCAAGCCTGTGCCACTCGCCTAGAAAAAGTATTAAATAAAAAAGAGTGCGTAGAGCGTGCTGATGTGAACTTTGCCACAGAGACGCTGACCCTTAGTACGACAGGCGATGCGTCCGATGATGAGATTTTGACATGGATAAAAAAGACAGGCTTTACAGGGGAATTTATCCAAAACCAATCCCAAACCACACCCCATAGCGACACACCGCCATATCGCTTGATTACTCTTGGTGTGTTGTCCTTGCCGTTTTGGGTGGGTATGGCAGGCATGATGACAGGCTCGCACGCACTCATGCCCCCAAATTGGGTGCAGTTTATCCTAGCGAGCATTGCTCAGTTTGCCCTTGCCGTGCCTTTTTATAAAGGGGCGTGGGCAGGGATAAGGGGCGGACTGCTTGGCATGGACGTGTTGGTGGCGTTGGGGACGAGCATGATTTGGGCGTATTCTACTTATGCTTGGCTAGCAGGCGGTCATGTGTATTTTGAAGCGAGCGTGATGATTTTGACCTTTGTGAGCCTTGGCAAATACCTAGAACACCGCACCAAAACAGGCAGTCTCAACGCCTTATCCAAACTCATGGAGCTACTACCGCAGACGGTCAAGGTCAAGCGTGATAATGCGTGGACGGACGTGGCGTTATCCGATGTCAAAGTGGGCGATATTTTGCAAGCCAAACATGGCGACAAAATCGCCGTGGACGGGGTCATCACGTACGGTCAAGGGGACATTACCCAAGCTCATCTGACGGGAGAAAGTGCCTATTTATCAAAAACTTATGGCGATGACGTATTGGCAGGGAGCGTGGTTGTGGACGGCAGTTTTGCCTATCAAGCCAAAGCGACAGGCTCACAGACCGCCCTTGGGCAGATGACAGACGCACTGTCGCACGCACAGGGGACAAAAGCCCCGATTGCACGGCTTGCCGACCGTGTGGCAGGCGTGTTTGTGCCTGTGGTGGTGGGGCTTTCGGTGCTGACGTTGTTGGCAAATTGGTATTTTTTGGGTCAGTTTGACACCGCACTCATGCGAGCAGTTGCCGTGTTGGTCATCGCTTGCCCGTGTGCATTGGGGCTTGCCACGCCCACAGCGATTATGGCGGGTATGGGGGTGGCAGGTCGGCATGGGGTGCAGTTTTTGGACGCGGTGGCGTTGGAGACGGCAGGGCAGATTGGGGCGATTGCCTTTGATAAGACAGGCACGCTGACAAACGGTCATCTTGTGGTGGTGGACACATTGAGCCTGACCGACACGCCCACATTGCTTGGCGTGAGTGCGAGCATAGAGAGCCACAGCACGCACCCCCTAGCCCGTGCGATAACTGCTTATGCTCATGACAATCACGCTCCGACATTAACCGCCCAAAATATCCTAAGTCAAGCAGGGCAAGGCATACAGGGCGACATCGCTGGCGTGGGCGTGGTTAAGGTAGGCACGAGCCGTTTTGTCCATGCCGATTTGGGCGAGAAAGAACACGCCTTTATCCAAGCCAATCCCACAGCCAGCCTTGTGTTTGTGGCGATTGATGACAAACTGGCAGGGATTTTTGCCCTAGCCGACACCCTAAAAGCGGACGCACACACGCTCATAGATAAGCTAAAAGCGGACGGTATCACGCCTGTTATCCTAAGTGGCGACCGTCAAAGCGTGGTGGATAGCGTGGCAGGTGAGCTTGGCATAGTCGGCTATGGCGAGCTATCACCACAGGATAAATCCTTAAAAATCAAAGAATTGCAAAAAACTCACAAAACCGCCATGATAGGGGACGGCATCAATGATGCCCTAGCGATGACGACCGCCGACATCGGCATGGCGGTGGGGGGTGCCACAGACGTGGCGACAGGCTCGGCAAGCGTTCGGCTGATACAATCGGACACAGGCGGGGCGATAAGTGTCTATCACGCCCATAAAATCGCCAAATTGACTTTGACAAACATCAAACAAAACCTATTTTTTGCCTTTATTTATAACATCATCGGCATACCACTTGCGATGATTGGCGTGCTAAATCCGATGATAGCCAGTATCGCCATGGCATTAAGCTCGCTGTCGGTGCTTGCCAATGCGTTGCGGTTAAAGGGTGTGGATTTGAAAGATTGGTAAGGTGTGTACCACGCACCAAAAAAATTACAATTAAATTGATTTTTAAAATAAATTAACCCTAATTTGCACCAATGCTAAACAATGCTAAATTTTAAAAATTCATTGGTTGTATGGTAAGG
>NZ_MXAN01000063.1 GCF_002027545.1 Moraxella lacunata | reverse complement strand
TTTTCTTTAATTTGGGGTTTCGCAAGAAGTCTAATTTGCAAATATTTTAAAATAACCATAATTTGACAAATGCTTATTTTTAAAAACAGCTTTAACTTACCCAAATTTTTACATCCATTTTAGCAAATCAATCCATCATTGCCAATCCACGCCCATGCCATGTCCAGACCGCCTTTAAAAATGACAAAACCCTATCAACGACAAGGGTTTATGGCGACAACCATACCCCCATGCCTTGATTTTTGTCATCGCTTTTTACCTTGAAATAAGGTAAAATATCCCAATTTATTTTCATATTTTTATAAAAATAGGCAAGCCATGACCGTCCAAACCTATACCCCAAGCCCAAAACCTGCCCCCAAAAAAGCCGTACAAGGCGAAAAACTGCGGGGCTATGACAAAGTCGCTCGTATTCCCATCAAGGTCATTCCCACTGTTGAGACCCCCAAAAAGCCCGACTGGATTCGTGTTAAATTATCCAGCCCTGCCGAGGTGGAACGCATCAAAGGCACGCTTCGCAAACAAAAGCTCTACACCGTTTGCGAAGAAGCTGCCTGCCCTAATCTGCCCCAGTGTTTTGGGGACGGTACGGCAACCTTTATGATTATGGGTGATATTTGTACACGCCGTTGTCCGTTTTGTGAAGTGGCACACGGTCGTCCCAACCCCCTTGATGTGGACGAGCCACGCCACACGGCTGAGACCATTTTGGGGCTTGGGCTAAAATATGCCGTCATCACAAGCGTGGACAGGGACGATTTAAAAGATGGCGGTGCAGGGCATTTTGTGGAAGTTATCCAAGAATCCAAAGCCCTAAGCCCCAACTGCTTGATTGAAATTCTCGTGCCTGATTTTCGTGGACGTGAAAAAATCGCCATTGACCTACTTGCCGAGACCGCCCCTGATGTCTTTAACCACAACATCGAGACCGTGCCACGCCTATACAAGGCATTTCGCCCCGGCTCGGACTATCAGCACTCACTAAACCTACTAAAAGAATACAAGGCACGCCGTCCTGATGTCGCCACCAAATGTGGATTTATGGTTGGGCTTGGCGAGACCGAAGAAGAGGTTTATGCCCTGCTTGACGACCTAAAAGCCCATGATGTAGACATCATCACAATCGGGCAGTACCTTGCCCCCAGCAAAAACCACGCCCCTGTGAACAGATATGTACATCCTGATGAGTTCGCCCGTTATACCGAATATGGCAAAAAGCTGGGCTTTTTTAACATTTGGGCAAATCCTATGGTGCGTTCAAGCTACTTTGCTGACCGCCAATACTATGGCGAAGACTGCCCACCGCCTGTGCGTAGCTCAAAAGCCCTAGCCGAAGAGAAATTAGCAAAGGCGGAGCGTGGTGAAAAAGTTGGGTGTTTTTAGGTACTAAACATGGAGTAAATGGTCTTTTGCCCTACTTGACTTTAATTTAAGGAATTTGTATGAATGTCCTAAAAAACTGTATTATCGGATTAATTGCTATATTGCCTACAATGACTTATGCAAACAGTCATTTAGGTTTATATACAAATGACTTAGCCAAATGTATGGTTTCATCATTATCAGCCAATGATAAAAAAATCTTTCAAAACGCCACCTTGCAAGGCATGTTCTCTCATCCTAGCTTGAACCAAAAAAATCCATACTCCCAATATGAAATCAATCAAACCCAACAACAATTTGGCAGGCTAGTAACACGCTTGTTTGCCAAAGATTGCACCAAAGAGCTGATGATTGCCATGTACTATGATAACAAAGCCGTAGAGCGGGCAAGTGAAACTCTTGGCGTTTATGTCATGCAGGATTTGATAAATCACCCAAACTATGAGCGTTATTGGTTGGGTGTTGAGCACTACATGAATAAACAAGAGTTAGAACACGCCATTCAAGATGTCTTAAAAGATTAAATGCCACCATGACCCAAATTATCCTATCATCCAACCAAATCCACCGCCTGCATCATGCGTTTTTTGTGCCACAAGGTGAAATAAAAGCCACTTTGCTTATCGTGCATGGCATGAGCGAGCATAGTGGGCGTTATGCTGATTTTGCCAAATTTTTGGCGGATAATGGCGTACTTGTGGCAACTTATGACCAGCTTGGGCATGGGCAGACGGTCAAGGACAAATATGAGCTTGGTTTTATTGACGAAAAACACCCCGTCCAAGTCCTGTGCAAAGATGTCATCATCATGGCGGATAAATTAAAAGACAAGGCACGCACGCTGACCAACCGCCCCATTGCCCACTATATCATGGGGCATTCTATGGGGTCATTCATTGTGCGGACGGTGTTGACCCACCACGCCACGAGCTTTGACGGGGCGATTATCATGGGGACGGGCAACAGTTTTGGACTCATCAACCGCTTTGCCCTGACAGCACTTGGGGCGATGAATTATGTGAATCCAAAACGCCCCAACACCCGCTTTGCTACGCTCCTAAACCACTATCTACTCTCGCAAATCCGCTCGCCCATATCGGCATCGCCTTTTGCGTGGCTGACCGAAAACACCGACAGTATCAAAGCCTTTGAAAATGACCCCTTATGCGGTTTTGCGTTTAGTAATAATGGCTTTGTCGCCTTGCAAGCCCTTATCAAAAAAGCCACATCGCCCACATGGTACGCCCACACGCCCAAAGATTTTCGTATTTTGCTCGTGAGTGGCAAAGACGACCCAGTCGGACGCATGGGGCAGGACATTGATGAACTCCAAAACGAACTCATCAAAGCAGGGCAAAACGTCCGCACGCACCTATATCCCAATATGCGACACGAACCACTACACGAGACGGATAAAGATAGGGTGTATGGGGATATTTTGGGGTGGCTGGCATTGTAACAATAAAAAAGAGAGTTGATTTAAACAACTCTCTTTTTTTATGCCTTAATTACTACATTTAGATTAATAGCAATTACAAATGCAAGGGGGGGGGTAAATCGCAAGTATCGCAACGAGTTTTGTGGTAACCGCCACACACTTCGCAAGTGTATTCACCATAAGGCACTGGCACTTGACCCATATAAATGGGTGTAAAGATTGACTTTGCACTGATAGAGAACTTTTTCATGATTGTTTCCTGTGGTAAAAATTTAGCTTAAAAACTAAGGATTACTTAGTTTTGATATATACTAAATTATCCTTAGTATAAAGTCAAGTTAAAAACTAAGAAAATTTTAGTTTTTAACTTGATGAAATAAAATGACCGCCCATCAATCAAACATCTTTGCCAAACGCCTAAACACCGCCCGCAAAGCCAAAAAACTTTCTCAGCAACAGCTTGGTATTTTATCAGGCATTGACCCGTCATCAGCCAGTGCCAGAATGAACCAATATGAGCGTGGCAAACATACACCTGATTTTTTAACCTTATCCAAAATCGCCGAAACACTCGGCGTGCCGACCGCTTATTTTTATGCCGAAAATGACGATTTGGCGGAGCTGATTTGTCTATTTGACCGAGCCGATTTTGATATGCAACAGCAGATTTTGCAAAGCGTTCATGCCTTATATAATCGTTAATTTTTAAAAAATAAATTTGCCAAATTGCCAAAAATAGGCGACAATAAGGCGTTATTTACTTCACTTAGGAAATTGTTATGTCTTTACAAAACATCATTGAAACCGCCTTTGACAACCGTGCCAACTTTGGGGCGAGCGACTGCCCTGCTGACGTGCGTTCTGCGGTTGAAGAAGTGCTTGCAGGTTTGGATAATGGTTCGCTTCGTGTTGCCGAAAAAATTGACGGCGAATGGGTAGTTCATCAATGGGTCAAAAAAGCGGTACTTCTATCCTTTAAAATCAATGACAACAAGCCGATTGAGTCTTGCGATTTACGCTTTTTTGACAAAGTGGACACCAAATTTACCGATTGGACAGAAGAAGATTTCAAAAACGCAGGCGTGCGTGTCGTTCCCCCTGCGGTGGCTCGTAAAGGCTCATTCATCGCCAAAAACGTGGTACTCATGCCGTCCTACACCAACATCGGTGCGTATGTGGACGAAGGCACCATGGTGGATACTTGGGCGACTGTTGGCTCATGTGCCCAAATCGGCAAAAACGTCCACCTATCAGGTGGTGTGGGTATCGGTGGCGTGCTAGAACCGCTACAAGCAAACCCAACCATCATCGAAGACAACTGCTTTATCGGTGCTCGTTCTGAAATCGTGGAAGGCGTGATTGTCGAAGAAGGTTCGGTCATCTCCATGGGCGTGTATATCGGTCAATCCACCAAAATCTACGACCGTGAAACAGGCGAAATCCACTACGGGCGTGTACCAGCAGGTTCGGTTGTCGTGCCAGGTAACCTACCAAGCCCATGCGGAAAATACAGTCTATACGCTGCTATTATCGTCAAAAAAGTAGATGCTCAAACTCGTGCTAAGACCAGTTTGAATGACTTATTGCGTACTGAGTGATTTAAATGGCACGACCGTCTTTTTAAAGCAAGCCCCAAGCGAGATGTTTGGGGTTTGTTTTATATTGGCGGTGTTGTTAGGGCTTATCAAAAAACACACTTCTAATCCGCAAAAATGCCACAACCACCAAGACAAGCCCCACCACGACCGCCACGCCTTTACTAATGGGGGCGATAAACTCTGCCACTTGGTCATAGTTTGCCCCAAGTACGTAGCCGGCATACGCCAACAGGGTCGTCCAAATGGCAGAACCTAATGTCGTTAGCACCAAAAACGGCAACATCGGCATACGATTCATACCAGCAGGGATAGAGATGAGCGAGCGAATGGCAGGTATCATTCGCCCAAAAAATATCACCGCCTTGCCATGTTTGTTAAACCAATTGGTTGCATTGGTGATGTCAGACGGCTTAATCAGTAGGTATTTGCCGTATTTTTCGGTCAAACTGTACAGACGTTTCTCATCAAACACCGTGCCTAGATAGTACAGTGGCAACGCCCCAAGCACCGACCCTGCCGTGCCTGCGATGATGACGGCAACGATGTTCATGTTACCCATGGCTGACCAAAATCCCGCCATCGGCATGATAAGCTCGCTCGGTATGGGCGGAAAGACGTTTTCCAAAAACATCATCAGCGTAACCCCTGCCAGTCCAAGCCTATCCATAATCGCCAAAATCCACGCACTCATGCTGTCCATGAATACCCTCAGTTTTTAAAAAAAGGTCTTATCATAACAGAAAAAATACTTTGTTGGCAAAGGTAAATTTGATATAATGGACAACCAACCCTTTATTTATGATGAGAGCCTTATGACCACATTTACCGAACAAAAAAATGCCGTAACCCACATTGACGGTACCTTACATGACAATGCCAATCTGCGTATCGGGATTGCCGTGGGGCGGTTTAATGGCTTTTTGGTTGAGAGTTTGGTAGAAGGGGCGTTGGACGCTCTGCTACGTCATGGCGTGCTTGGCGAGAACATCACTGTGGTGCGTGTACCGGGGGCATTTGAGCTACCCCTGACCGCCAAACGCATGGCGGTAACGGGCAACTATGACGCCATTGTCGTGCTTGGGGCGATTATCCGTGGGGCGACACCGCATTTTGACATCGTGGCAAGCGAGTCTGCCAAAGGCTTATCGCACGTGGCTCTACATCATGACATTCCTGTGATTAATGGCATTTTGACGACCGAAAACATCGAGCAAACCATTGAACGTGCTGGCACCAAAGCAGGCAACAAAGGCTATGAAGCAGGTATGACCGCCATTGAAATGGTGAGCGTATTAAAGGCTTTGTAATCTTTATTACATCAATTTGGCATTGTTTTAAATTAAAAAATGTCGGGGCAAATTGCAATTTGCCCCAAATCATAAAACAACGCCCCATTTTCCTATTTTCCCATTAAAAGATGATTTTAATGCAGTATTATTTTAAGGCTAACTATGACCGCACCCAACCCCCAAAATGACCAATTTGACATCAACGAAACCGGCTATAAAACCAGCTACACCGCCATTCGCAAGGCTCGCCGTTTTGCCGTGCAGGGTTTGTATGAATGGCTGATGACCGATTATCGTTTTGCCAATGAAAGCCGTGATTTGCTTGGCGGTAATGAGCCACATACCATTGTTGCCCGTACCCGTAGTGAAAACGCCATGCACACTGTGCATTTGGGCTATTATCACGAGCTTATGCGTGAGATTCCCATGAAAGCAGGTGAGCTGATTGTGGATATTGCCCGTTATCTTGACCGCAGTTTTGAAAAGCTAGACACCATTGAAAAAGCGATTTTGCTGATTGGGGCGTATGAGTTAAAACACAGTCGCCATATCCCTTATAAAGTGGTGCTTGATGAAGCCATGCAATTAAATACCCATTTTGGGGCAACTGATGCTCATAAATTTATCAATGCCATTTTGGATAGATATGCCAAAGACGTGCGAGAATTGGAATATCAAGCCAACAAAGCTGAGAAAAAAGCCAAAAAAGAAAGTGAATAATGAAAAGGGCGGATAATTTGAACCGACCCCCAAA
>NZ_MXAN01000062.1 GCF_002027545.1 Moraxella lacunata | reverse complement strand
CTTTTGGGGTGCGGTTCAACAAGGCACTTTTTGGGTAAAGGGGATTATTATAACAAAAAATTGGTGATGTGGCTATGCAAACCGTTAATGACTGCCAAAATCAATATACCCCACCGCCACAGACTCTGTCAGCCATACGCCATTTTCAGCTTGATAAAAGACATGACTCTCTGCGTGCATTGTGGCGGTGTCAATCGTCAAAACCACCGCCTTGCCATGCCTTGCCCCTACTTTTGTGGCAGTGTCGCTGTCGGCAGATAAGTGAACATAGTGGCGAGATTGGGCTGTTAGACCGTGCTGTTTTATGCTGTCAAGCGACTTAACTGCCGTACCATGATACAGCACGTTTGGCGGGGTTTGTGGCTCATAATGGCGTTTGACACTGGGGTGCGAATGCCCTTGCACCGCTCGTATTTGCGTGCCGTCATCGGACAGTTGAAATCGCTGTTTGTCATTATTTGCCACCACCGCTAATAATTGAGCGTAGTCAAAATGCTTGCCAAATTCACAAGCATTGTTAATCAATGTCTCAATGTCGGTATAACCCTGCTCGTCAAGCACAATGCCAATCAGTTCAGGCTTGTGTCGCAATACCCGACTTAAAAATCGGCTTACTTCTTTATCGTGCATACTGGCTTTCTCGTGCATAATGAGCCCCATCCCAAAACATCACTGTCGCCACGCATTCAAAAACTCGGCATGACGTATCGTTTCGCCATCTTTGATTTGGCTTAATTTATCATAAGTGAGCGACTCATGGCGTGCCACGACATCGGGCGAGAACCTGCCTGTTAAAAGTTGCCATCTTAGATAGATAAGCCATGTGTTTAGCACGTCCGATTCGCAGTAGGTGGTCAGCTTATCCCATTGCCCTGCCTTGATCATCGGCACAACTTGCGAGCCATCCACATCGCCCTTGCCAGCAAATCCGCACAGACTGGCAATGGTGTCTAGCTTTTGTTTATTGCCATAATTACCCAGTGATAATTTATCCATCAAATCAATGTGAGCATCGCCATATTTATACAGATAATTGGGCGATTGGCTATTAAAGAGCGTGGGGGCGGTCAGTTTGTGGTGTAAGGCACGATAGAGCATGACAGGCAAATCAAACCCTGCCCCATTCCATGACACGAGCGTGGGGGCGGGTTTTTGATTAAATGCCCTAAAAAAAGTCGTCAAAATCTCCGCTTCACTCATCTGGTGCAGGCTTAGGGACTTTAAGCTAAATTTATCATCACTGACCCACAAAAAGGACAAACAGGCGATTTTATGCAGGGGCAGTCGCATAAAGGCATTGCCTGCTTCTGCCTCCCTAATGGCGGTCAGAGCCGTTTGGGCGTCATCATCGGACAGCGTGGCAATCTCAGGGTAGAGCAGTCGTCCTGTGTCAAGGTCGGGAATGGTTTCGATGTCAAAAATGAGAATTGGGGTCATGGTCATTCCTTTTATTTACAAAATATAAAAGCGATTATAGCATGATACAGGCGGTTTGGGCAGGTTGCACAAATTTGATAAAGTGATATAATTTTGATAATTCAGCGTGTAGATATGCCAATGAGTGATGATTTACTATTTGACCCCAATAAGCAACAAATCAATATCCAAAAACATGATGACATTGATTTTTATGAAGCCAATAGTGCGTTAAATGACCCTTACGCCTTGTATGAGCGAGATTTTGGCGATTACAATGGCGAAGAGCGGTATTTTACCATTGGCATGAGTGATAAAGGCAGATTGATTATTGTAAACTGGTGTATCTTTGATGATAAATTTCGCATTTTTTCATCACGGCTATGCACCCCATCACAGAGAAAAAACTATGAAAAAAGACGCAGATAAAGACCTATATACCAAAATGGGCGAGATTGATTTTGCCAATGCCAAAAATGCCAATGACTTACCCAGCCATATCCAAAACGCCCTAAAAAATCGCCCACAACCACAACGACCTGCCGAGCCTGTTCATGCCATTGAGCCTGACGTATGGCAACTTATCCGTGAGCATATGGACAGCCCAACCGACATGAAACGGCTAAATGGGGTTATTCGTGGGTTGTTTGGCACTTACGCTTAATCCACCCCAAACAGCCCCGTAGATAGGTATCTATCTCCCCTATCACAGACGATAAAGACAATCACGGCTTTGGGGTCATCTGTCTTGATTTGTTTGGCGATTTGGTAGCTTGCAAAGCCTGCCCCACCACTTGACACCCCACAAAATATCCCCTCCGTGCGTGCCAATGCTCGCATATAGTATTCAGCGTTCGTTTGGTCAATATCCATAATCGTATCCACCCACGATTTATCAAAAATCTTGGGCAAATATTCTGGCTCCCAACGGCGTATCCCTGCGATGTTTGAGCCGTCTGACGGTTGTAAGCCGATGATTTGAATATTTGGGTTTTTTTCTTTTAAAAAGCGAGACACGCCCATAATCGTCCCTGTCGTCCCCATTGAGCTGACAAAGTGTGTAATCCGTCCGCCTGTCTGCTCCCAAATCTCGGGGGCGGTGGTCTTATAGTGAGCTTGCCAGTTGTCGTCATTGTTAAATTGGTCAAGGACAATCCCTTTACCGTCCGCTTGCATGGCAAGAGCCATATCCCGAGCCATTTCCATACTATCCGCTTCTATCAATGTCGCCCCATAGGCACGCATGGCATCTTTACGCTCTTGGGTGGAATTGGACGGCATGATAAGGGTCATCTTATAGCCGAGCATGGCGGACACCATGGCTAGGGCAATGCCCGTGTTACCGCTTGTGGCTTCGATGAGCGTGTCGCCTTGTTTGATTTGCCCCCGTTTTTGGGCTTCATTTATCATATTAAAAGCGGGACGGTCTTTTACCGAGCCTGCAGGATTATTGCCTTCTAATTTGGCAAAAATATCAGCGTTTACGTCTGTGGCAAGGCGTGTCAAACGGACAAGGGGTGTGTTGCCAACGGTGTGAGCAAGGGTGCGATTTAGGGCGTTTGGGGTGGTCAAATCAGTCATGGCTAGGTGGTCATCTGTATAATAAAGTGGCGACATTATAGCACAAACGGATTTTTACCGTTAAATTTAGCGGTAAATTTGCCTTAAAAGTCATCTTGAAATAGCCCCTAAAATTCATCTTGGAATTATGCTAAACTATGCCATCTGCCTGACAACATAGCCCACTCATGAAAAAAACCCCTTTTAACCTACGCAGTGCTTATGGGCAATTAGTCGCCCTTGTGTTTTTGCCGATAGTCATCTTGGCGATGGTCGGTGGAGTGCTTGTTTTTCGTGAAGTCAGACAGGCGGTACTCTCCGAGCAGGACGCTTTGGCACGCACCGCCCTGCTCCGCTATGAGATGAGCCTAACTCGTCATTTTGCCGACACGCACAGTCCCACGCCTGCCCTACCCGCCTTTGATGACTTTTTTCATAAAATATCGCCCCAACAGGTCAGACGTATGGCGATTTTTGATGGGGATTATCGTCTGCTAGCCAGTCATGGCGGTTATGATAATGATATCCCATTTGCCAGTGATGAACTGCTTGGGGTCATGAATAAATATCAAGGCAATTTTGAGCGTTATCACAGCACTTATGGCACAAGCTATGGCAGGCAGATGATGTTTGACGGCACGCCTTATTATGTCGTTGTTGAGATGGATGATAAGTCTTTGACCATCACCAGTTATCGGGTGGTGCTTGCCCTTGCCATCACAGGTCTGACCACGCTACTGCTCCTGCTACTTATTTTAAATATCTATTCTAAACGCTGGATTGCCCCGATTTATGAAATGCGTCTGTTTTTGCAAAAACTAAACAGCGACAACATCGACAAACCCATCAAGACCAATGCTGATGGCGAATTCTCCCTGCTACAACGGGACTTTGTCCAAGCCATGAGACGACTGTCGGTAAGTTTTAATGAGCTAAAAACCCACGCTGATGAGACCGAGCAGGATTTACAGCACGCCCTAGATGAGATGGAAATGCAGACCATCTCCATTCGCAAGGCTCGGGATTTGGCGGTGTCATCTAGCCATGCCAAGTCGGCATTTTTGGCAAACATCAGTCATGAACTGCGCACGCCATTAAACAGCATTGACGGCTTTATCAACCTGTTGGCTCGGCACGATGGTCGCCATGATGGTCGCCACGGTCTAAGTGCCGAACAAAGCCTGTATGTCCAAACCATCAAAAAATCATCCGCCCATCTACTCGCCTTGGTCAATGACGTGCTTGATTTTTCAAAATTAGAAGCAGACAAGCTCGTGCTAGACAGTCATGGATTTGACCTATACTCTGCCATCTATGACGTGGTGGACATGCTCTCGCCCATGGCATTAGAAAAGCACCTTAGGCTGTCGGTGCTGTTTTATAATGACGTGCCAAACCGTGTGACAGGCGACAGTCTGCGAGTCAAGCAAATCCTAACCAATCTCGTTGGCAATGCCATCAAGTTCACCGATACAGGGGGCGTGGTGGTGCGTGTGGGACTGTCCGATGAGAATGATGGCTACCTGCACATCAGCGTTGAAGATACAGGCAAAGGCGTGTCCGATGATGACAAAGCGTCGCTGTTTAAGAGTTTTAGCCAAGGCGATTTGTCAGTGACCCGTCGTTATGGCGGAACGGGACTGGGGCTTGTGATTAGCAAACAGCTGACCGAGCTGATGGGCGGAACGATAGGTTTTTATGACAATAACAGCGAAAACATCGCCAAGACAGGGGCGACGTTTTGGTTTGAGATGCCCATTCATCTGGGCAGTGCAAGCATGCAGACTCCTGATGACACGGATGCCGATGATGATTTATACAGCCTAACAAAACTTATCCCAACCAAGCTGTTGGTGTGGATAAACCACGCTCCCGCCATTCAAGTGCTAAAAGCAACCTTGGCAGGGTCGGATGTGGATGTGCATTTTGCCATCGGCTTTGCTGATTTGTTAGAACAGCTGGACAAGGCGGGGCATGGCTTTGACTGGGTGATTGTGGACTATTTTGGGCAGGATGCGTCCTTGGATGATGTCGGTGCCATCCTTCGCCAAATCCGCTCTCGCTATCAGGGCAAACTGTCCGCCTATGGCTATCAAGTCGGCATGGACAACGCCCTACTGGACAAATACCAAACGCACGCACTCTACGAACCCATGGACAAACGCCAACTCATCGCCATGCTCGCCGATGACAAGCCCATGCAGGATACCCTCGTCAGTAAATTCTCAGGTCATCGGGTGCTGGCAGTGGACGACCATCCGCCCAACCTGCTCGTGCTAGAAGCCCTGCTTGGCGAGCTTGACGTGGCAGTCATCACCGCCCATAATGGCTTTGATGCCATCGAGACCATGACCCGTGCCATCAGCATGGGCGAGCGGATTGATTTGATTTTTATGGACATTCAAATGCCCAGAATGTCAGGACTAGAAGCCAGTATCCAAATCCGCAAAATCGAAGAGAGTCACAACCGCCCCCCTGTTCCTATCATCGCCCTAACCGCCCATGGTCTATCTGATGAAAAAGAGCGACTAGTGTCGGCAGGGCTTAGTGACTATGTTGGCAAACCCATCGGGCATGAACAGCTGGTGCAGACGCTCTCACGCTGGCTTGGCGAGTCAGGCAGACCTGTCATTACCCCCACAGACGGCACGCCTGACTTTGCAGGTACACCCTATGGCAAGATGGGCGAGATAGGCGAGCTGACGGGCGATGACATGAATGATGGTACAGACAAAGGCATGGATAAAGGCATTGATGACAATGGGTCAGCCCCCCAACAGGGCAAGCACGCCCACAAAACTGATAAAACCAACAAAACCAAATCCGCCTTACCCGACATCGACTGGGCGGATGCATTGGCACGCTCTGCCAACAAAGACGACCTTGCCAAAACCTTACTCTCACTACTTATCGAGAGTAGCGAGAGCGAAAAGCTTGCCCTAGAACGAGCGTGGGCAGACAGAGACAGAGTCGCCCTTGCCGACATCACACATCGGCTAGTCGGGGGCAGTCGCTACACGGGTGTGCCACGCCTTAGAGCCACAGCAGAAGACTTTGAACAAAAGTGCCGTGCCAATTTGGACGACACATCAGCAGGGCAATTCATCAGCATTCGCCCCAGTTACCGCTCACTCATCGACGCCCTAGAAAGCCTTGAAAATATTGACATCGAAGACTTTTTGGCAAATGGGGCGAATAACTCATCCGCTCCTGACTCAACACCCAACCCAAACTTTAAGTCAGGCGGTCATGATGATGAAGATACCCTACCTTGGAAAATGGTATAAAGCATAACAAAGGAAAAACCCATGCAAACACTCACGCTAAGCCACGACAACCACATCGCCATCATCACCTTATCTCGCCCCCACAAAAAGAACGCCATGAACTTTGTGATGATGCAAGAGTTAATCAAGACCGCTCGCCACATCAAGGCGGACAAATCAATGCGTGCCGTCATCATCACAGGCGGGGCAGATTTTTGTAGTGGGCTGGATTTGACGGTGTTTGGCTCGCCCAAGAACATGCTATTTGCCACCAAAGAGCTGATAAAGCCAACCCCCAGTCTGTTTCAACAGGTGTGCTTAATTTGGCAAAGCCTGCCTGTGCCAGTGATTGCCGTGGTTAATGGCGTGTGCCTTGGGGCGGGGTTACAGCTTGCCATGGGGGCGGATGTGCGTATCAGCCACCCATCGGCGACATGGTCGGTACTTGAAGCCAAATGGGGACTGGTCGCTGACATGGGGCTGACCCGTCTTGCCAAAGACATCGGTAAGGATAGGCTAAAAGAGCTTGCCATGTCTGCCCGCCTACTTGACGCCCAGACCGCTTACAACTACGGACTCATCACCCATCTCGATGATGAACCGATGACACGTGCCAAAGCCCTAGCCGATGAGATTGCCACTCGCTCACCTGATGCGGTACTGGCGAGCAAACGCCTTATCAATCGCATGCACCCAAGCGACCATCTGACCTTATACCAAGAAAAACTGTGGCAGTTAAAGCTCTTCGCCAGTCATAACCGCAAACTTGCCATCAAAAAAGCCAAAGACACGGCAGTAGCGTTTCGGGACAGGCAGTGGGGTTAATCATCTTAAACGCCAATACAAACAGTAGAAATTTAAAAGGTCGTTAGACCTTTTAGCTTACCTTTGGTTTTCACTTATCTACAAACAGTAGAAATTTAAAAGGTCGTTAGACTGAGTAACAGGAGCAGGGCATTGCCCCCATCTACAAACAGTAGAAATTTAAAAGGTCGTTAGACCAATGAGCCATAGCAACATAATTTAAATCTACAAACAGTAGAAATTTAAAAGGTCGTTAGACGTTTTCATAATTTTATCCATTTGAATATCTACAAACAGTAGAAATTTAAAAGGTCGTTAGACAACGGCAAAGCCAACAAGCACAGAAGCATCTACAAACAGTAGAAATTTAAAAGGTCGTTAGACGCTATTATCCAATCAAGACGAACTAAAAATCTACAAACAGTAGAAATTTAAAAGGTCGTTAGACTAACGACTGAAAAAATATCGTTTTAACGCTTGCTATCTACAAACAGTAGAAATTTAAAAGGTCGTTAGACGGCGAGTGATTGTAGCGAAAATACTTTTATCTACAAACAGTAGAAATTTAAAAGGTCGTTAGACGCCGACAATGCCTTGCCAGAAGAGGTGATCTACAAACAGTAGAAATTTAAAAGGTCGTTAGACAAGATATCCAGTAGAATCTTATCATCATATCTACAAACAGTAGAAATTTAAAAGGTCGTTAGACGCTCGGTGGCAATGGCTAACACCGCAATCTACAAACAGTAGAAATTTAAAAGGTCGTTAGACGGTAAAGGGTGAAAACCAACACCGCAATCTACAAACAGTAGAAATTTAAAAGGTCGTTAGACTGGTGCGTGTATCGTGAATTGGTTGAGCTTATCTACAAACAGTAGAAATTTAAAAGGTCGTTAGACAGCACCAATCAAATAAGCGATTGCAACAATATCTACAAACAGTAGAAATTTAAAAGGTCGTTAGACGTAGAACTACATAAAAAGAGATTTACACATCTACAAACAGTAGAAATTTAAAAGGTCGTTAGACGGCTTTCAGGGGGGGGGTAAAAGTATATCTACAAACAGTAGAAATTTAAAAGGTCGTTAGACTTCAACCCATTACGCCTGTATGCATTAATCTACAAACAGTAGAAATTTAAAAGGTCGTTAGACAGGTGCCAATCTTACCCAAGGGTGATTTAATCTACAAACAGTAGAAATTTAAAAGGTCGTTAGACATCGTGGACAAACCTACACAGTCCTTTAATCTACAAACAGTAGAAATTTAAAAGGTCGTTAGACACGATTTGGGCTATCTAGTCGTTCGCCCATCTACAAACAGTAGAAATTTAAAAGGTCGTTAGACTTAAGCTACAAGGGGACGCAAGCCGATCTACAAACAGTAGAAATTTAAAAGGTCGTTAGACTCTACATCAAAAACTAGCCATTTAACCTTATCTACAAACAGTAGAAATTTAAAAGGTCGTTAGACTATGCTTGATATGCTGGCGTATTGGTATCTACAAACAGTAGAAATTTAAAAGGTCGTTAGACGCGAACTCTTGGACTATATGGATTATCTGTATCTACAAACAGTAGAAATTTAAAAGGTCGTTAGACCAACGGTTACAGGTGTAAACAATTACCTATCTACAAACAGTAGAAATTTAAAAGGTCGTTAGACTTTACGTGCCAAGCTCTTTACACTCACATCTACAAACAGTAGAAATTTAAAAGGTCGTTAGACTATAATAGCACCCATAACAAGCAATACATCTACAAACAGTAGAAATTTAAAAGGTCGTTAGACTTGCACCCATCAAAGCACGGATATTTGTATCTACAAACAGTAGAAATTTAAAAGGTCGTTAGACACCAGTTACCATTGATGAAGAAACTGATATCTACAAACAGTAGAAATTTAAAAGGTCGTTAGACCTTTGATGATTATCAAATCATCCACACATCTACAAACAGTAGAAATTTAAAAGGTCGTTAGACATCCACCTGCATTGATTTGGGGCTTTTATCTACAAACAGTAGAAATTTAAAAGGTCGTTAGACTGCAGGATTGGCGTACCGTCAGTACAGATCTACAAACAGTAGAAATTTAAAAGGTCGTTAGACCATTGCTAACATGATTGGGGAAACAATGGATCTACAAACAGTAGAAATTTAAAAGGTCGTTAGACTCAAGTAGCAGTGGGTAACCACTTCATATCTACAAACAGTAGAAATTTAAAAGGTCGTTAGACTGTGATTATCTTGAGCCAAAAAAGGAAATCTACAAACAGTAGAAATTTAAAAGGTCGTTAGACCCGTTTTGGGGTATTTTTAATGATTTTTTGAGAAATTAGCAAGTTTTTTGTACAAAAAATCATCATTTTTACCGCCAAAACATGATAAATCACACATTAAGACTTAGGTTTGTAAAGTAAACATTTGGGTGTGATTTAGATCTCTTATTATAACAAACCTCATCATTTTTGCCAAGGATTTTTATAAAATTAACAAATCCTCATTACGATGTTTGGCATGACCAAATCTTAATACTTCACGTTCTGTAAACCGAAAGATAATGACGCTATCCGCTCCTGTAAATAAAGACTCAAATTCTGCTTTTATTTTTTCGGTGATGATGTTTAAAATGCGTTCGCTGTTTTGAATTTCATAGACCGAATATTGCAACCTGTCGCCATATTGCATTAAAAATTTGGCAAATCGTCCACGCACTTTATTATCACTGATGTCATAACTGACGATTATCATACATCTTCTCCATTTGCTTGTATGTCAAAATTTGGCAACATCAAAACCAATTCGTCAAATACCATATCTTTATCAGCATATTTCATATATGCACGATAAAAATCCCTGATATAAACAAATATTGGTACTTTATGGGCGATGATTGCCTGCATTAAAATGGCGTTATAAGTTCTTTGATGTTCAGGTTTTAGTTGGTATTGCATTTTTATTTGATTAAAATGCTCTGTTTTAAATTGCCCAAGATTAAATGATGTCAATACCTGCTTATCCACGATACAGCGAAATGGTTCAACCAAATCACATACCAATGATTTACGTTTATACCAAAGCTGATGAAGCATGCCTTTATAAACATCAAAACCAAATAATCGTAAATTTACCTCTATATAATTAAACAACAGCGTATAACCCATATCCAGCACCACATTGACAGGGTCTATTTTTAGGCGTGGTTTTCTGCCTTGCCAAGAAGCATGTTTTAATTGCCCAAAATGATGTTTAAAATAGCTTTTGGCAATATTACCCTCTATACCCATTAATTCATCCAAACGTTTGGTTTGACCAATCTGCCTTTGATAATCGGCTAATGTCTCTATGATTTGGCGTAATTCATCGTCTTTTTTGCGAATGCCTTTTAATAAAGTGATAGAATTATTGGCTTTTTGTTCTATAAAATGTTTGGCAAAATTTAAAGCTTGATTATCACCAATGGCATATTGCTTTTGCCTTAATAGATAATTTGCCTCGCCAAAAGAGCTGACAAATAAAATCGGTCTTAATCTTGAATTTAACAAAATCAAGGCAATGCCATATTTTTGACAAAATTCAATCAATACATTAGTCAGCGTACAATACCCAATAATCATCAGAGCCATGGCTTTATGACGGGTGATTTTGGTTAATGTCTCATCGCTGTCTTTATTTTTGATGATGATATTACCTTGTGAAATACAAAGATGATAACCGCCCTCCAAGTTATTTAACAATATCATCTGTTTTTCTTTGATGTCCGAAATGCTAAGCATAGATTGTCCTTATTTAGTCCGTCTTATCGCACAAAGGCTGATAAATACAATGGGTGCATTTATTGATATTGATATGAATGTCATCAGTCACGGGATTGTAATGACGTATCTTATATAAATGACTTTCAAACCAATCAATAATCTCATCATCAGGCAACGCCAAAGCGTGGCTTTTATTATCCGTCATCGAATAAAAACCCAAATAATCCACTTCAAATCCCATGTCTATCAAACAAAAATACTGGGCATAAAGCTGTAATTTATAGCCGTCATAAATGGTTTTAATCGTGCGTTTGCGTTCGATGAGTTTTTTACTATCAGCAAAATATTGGTCAATTTTGCCTGTCAAGCCATATTTATCCGAATACACCGCCATGGCAGTGATAACGGACTTTTTGGTGCTGTATGTGCCATTATCCACGCCCTCATGAGCGATTTTGCCTTTGACTTGTGGCGTATCGTGATATGTATCATCGTCCAATGCCTGATAGACGTTATGTAGATAAATAGAATAGGGGCAAAAAATAAAATCATTTAACTGACTGATGTTTAATGTATGATATTCCATACTATCTCCCAAATAAAAAGCCCAGCCGAAACTGAGCTTTTAGCGATTAGCGGTTTTGAGCGAAGTTTAGCCATGTTTGATTATCAATGGCAAGTTTGACTTTATCCAAATCATCGCTGTTTTTTAATTCGTTTAATAGCCACAGCCCCTTTAATGCGATATGGTACGCACCATTGGCGTCCGCATTTTGTGGCTGTGTATCATCTGCCAATGCCGAATTAAAAAACACACCCTTGTCATTTGCCACAGGCGATAAAATAAAATCTTCATCACTACTGGCATTACTATATCGTAATGCAAGCAATGCCTTTAACAGATACGTTAGCGATTTATGAAATTCTTTATCGTTATTTTGGCAAATATCCATGACCAGATTTGGCTGTTTGTCATTGATGCGATAACGAGCAAATAACGATTTTAATTCATCATTGACATTAATGCCAATGGTCGCCCCTTTATTTTGGTTGGCGGTTTTGTCATACACATAGCGTTTATCGCCATGCGAACAAATCGTCCATATTTGGCGAGAATTTTTGGCTTTGTCAGTGAATTTGGCATAATCAATATGAAATTCAAAATAACCCTTGTCTGCGTTATAACAAATCTTATCAAACTTATCAAAAAACGCTTGCGATTGAGCGATATTTTCATAACGTGGTTTTAACAAATCCACAAAGCCCGTTACAGGGTCTATTTTACTGGTATTCCATGCAGGCACATAGAATAAAAAGCCTGTTTGCTTGCCAATGCTTTTTAGGTCGGTAAAATTATTGGTCAGTTGCAAGGCATTTTTGTATGAGCCAATCTCATTATCTGCCTTGTCTTTTAATACCAAATGGTTGAGTTTTTTGATTAGGGCGTTTTCAAAGTTTTGGTAAATTTGTTTTTCCACCTTAAAGCGACCACGCTTAAACCCAAAATTCAAATCTTCCAACACCACAATGGCGTTATATTTAAGCATAAGCTGACTGATTTGATGTACCACATGGCTTAGATAGCCCGATTTTAGCTCTTTAATGGTCTCAATTTCACCCCAACCGACACGAGCATTTAGGCGTTCTATCTCCCTTTTGTCCAGTATCTTATGATAAGGCGTGGTCATTTGTGTGCCGTTTGCCGATGTGGTGATGATGTCATTGAGACTACGCTGTTCTAAGATTTCACCTTTGCTGTTAATCACGGTCAGATATAGCAGATGTCGCTCGCCACGGTCTATGCCAATCACATTCACCTCATCATATTGTTGTATGCTTTGATTAACTTTTTTATTAAATTCTTTAATCGTCATACCCTGCACACCAAAATTCATGGTAATAGGCACGTGTAGCATAAACTTATCTTGGGTATAACGTTTGTCTTTGATGATGTCATAGACAAATTGACGCTCTTTGGGATTATCGGGATTTTTATTTTCTAATACCTCGCCTGCACGATGAATGGTGGTTTCATTCATATCCAAAGATGCCTTGCGATAAAATATCTCCGCCTCGCCATTTAATTTATAAATTGGATTGGCAAGATTATCCTCACTAAATAACGCCTTAAAATACAAAGTATGTAAATTAGGTTTACCATGAGCCTTGGGCGAGAAATCTTTATTATAAATCTGGAATAAATACAACTGACCCTGCTCAACCAACTCATCAATATAATCGGCATCAATATCCACAAATTTTACTTGATAACCTTGTGGTTCAACTTCTCTATAAAAATCACTTAAATCCTGATAGCTACTGGTTAGCGAAAATTCAAAACCAAAATGTTGCCATTCTGGATGTTTGTTAATACTCGCCTTAAAAAAATCAATCAACGCATGACAATCTTTTAGATTAAAATTATCGCCTTTTTTGTGCGTGCCTTGTGCATATTTATCCAGTAGCTCTGCAGAAGGGTTATAATAATCCAAATTACTCTTGGCAAAAAACACTTTGGGTAGCATTTTATTAGAGCCAGGCAATAATTTATAAACCATTTTTTGATAAACACTTTTGCCTGTATTTGGAGCATTATCAAATACTTTTTTATGAGCTTTATCCAATAACGCCAAATAATAACAACCGTCTTTTTGCAAGATAACCCCAAAATTATCTTTTTCTTTATTCAAATCCCAACCGTTTAATAATGTCGGGTTGCCAAAGTTTAATTTGTATTTTTCGGTGCTAAATGGCTTTTGGGACAGATAATCACGCACTTTGTTATAAAGCGTGGCAATCTTGGCAAGCTCATCATATAATGCCCCAAACTCACCATAAAAATTGCCGTCTTGGTTATCTAGCGTGGTTTTGGTCGTTAATAACTTAGCAAAATGCACCACATTTAGGGCGTTGTCTAGCAGTTCTTTTAGTTGTCTTAACTGTGTCATTTCAAGACTTTTATCTGATTTGATTTTGGGCAATGTTCGCTCGCCTGCTGGGCGTTCACGCTCCAAAAACCCCTTAATGGTGCTGTGGCTGTTGTGTATTTTTTGGATTGGATTGTCCACCCCCGCCAAGCCATGTTTGAAATACTGCCCAAGCTTGCCCGCCTGCACAGACTCATCATCATGCCCAGCAATATAATGCTCTATCGCCTGTTCAAGACTTGCCAAGGAATGCACGCCTTTGATGAATTTGTCTTTTTCTTTTGTCAGTTTTTCTTTGGCATTGTCGGTTTTGGCTTTGGCAAATTTATCGTTAAATTCTGGATTCACCACATCCACATAATAGCCGTCTAACACCCGACCCAACAAAGCAAAATCGCCAAATGCCTGCTTAGATAGCTCATTTAAATTTTT
This sequence comes from Moraxella lacunata, assembly GCF_002027545.1. GTDB lineage: Bacteria > Pseudomonadota > Gammaproteobacteria > Pseudomonadales > Moraxellaceae > Moraxella > Moraxella lacunata. The sequence continues at coordinate 7,509 of NZ_MXAN01000062.1, read as the reverse complement.
ATGCTCAACATAAATGCCGTCCTTTTGATAGTCATCAAATCTATCAAATAAGCTTTGCACCTTGGCAAAAACATGGGCATAATGGCGGTAAAATTCATTGACCGCTTGGCACATCTCGCTATCGTCGGCAAATTTGCTTGGCAAAAATGACACGCCCATGCCGTCGCTTAGGATTTGTTTGTGCAGGGGGCGTAATTTGGCGATACGTTCAGATTTGTGGCAAATTTGATTATGCTTATTCGTATAACTATTCACTTCACCTATTATCCTATTATAAGCCGTGATACCCTCTTGGGTTAAAAGCTTGTGATAGCCGTCCAGATGACTTGCCAGCGACACATCCAAACCGTTGGCATTTAGCTCATTTACAATCTGGTCATACAATACCGAGTGCTTTTGTTTGATGGTTACCAGTATTTGTAGATTATCGATAAAACGTGGCAAGTTTTCATGAATCAGACGATAGGCAATGGCGGTATGCTTATCATCACTACTGTACATGTTTTTGCGGTTATCATGAAAGCCCGTAAAGTAAGTACTAAACTTCTCAAAATGGGCAATTTGGGGAAGCTTGGGCGATGACTCGCCCTCTTGGGCGATGACAAATTTTGCCAAATCACCAAGCTCTTTGCCGTCTTTAAAGAGCTTTGCCCCAAATAAGCGTTCATAACCAGCCTTGTATTTGCCACCACTGTCTATCGGCTTGACTACCTCTTCTCGTAAAGCGGTTTGTATCTCGGTTAGCTGTTTTTGCAATGTGTCATCTTTGGGATTTTTTCGTAATGCCAAATAAACCTCATAAAACTCTGGCAGTTTAGTTAATGTCACCTCGCTCATCATCTTGGTGATAAAATCACGATGATAATCGTCCAGTATCGCCTTTACCTTTTGGTACATGTCCGCCATGGTCTCATCTTGGCTCAAAAAGTTTTTGGCGTGGATATGTTCTAATGTCTTACCAATGGGCTTTAATTCAAAACGCACGGTTTTTGATAGGGGGTATAAATGAGTAAAGTCTTGAAATAACATAAAAAATCTCCGTTTGGTGGTGGCTGGGTACTATTTTGGTACAGCTGTATTTTATAAAAGGCGATTTGTCTTGTCAATATTTTTTATAAGAATATGTAATATGACAAAGATATCATTTTATGATGTATTATGTTATAATTTTAGCCGTCTAACGACACCACCAATTTCTACTATGTGTAGATTAAGAATATGTAAAAATCATGAAACATCAATATCTTATCTCATTATTCATCCTCGCTTTATCCGCTTGCACCCCCACCCCACCGTCCACCACTTACCAAAAAATAGACGGGCAAACGATGGGAACAAGCTACCACATCGCCTTTAAACTACCAAAAGAGGCGACCACAGACGAGATACAGGCAAGCATAGACGCTCGCCTTGATGAGATAAACGACAGTATGTCTACTTATCAAGCCGACAGCACCATCAGCAAATTTAATGCCCTAAGTGCAGGGCAGACAATACAAATCGACCCCGATTTTATCAAAGTCTTATCCGACAGCAGACTCATCTATGAAAAGTCGCACCACGGCTTTGACCCAACCGTCTATCCACTTGTGGAGCTTTGGGGCTTTGGGGCAAAGATGAGCGTAGAACGCCTACAAAATCCACCCACCGAATCTGAAATCCTAGCCGTGCGTGATACCATCGGACTTGATAAAATCACGCTAAATGGCAATGAATTATCCAAAACAAAAGACGGTGTGGGACTTGATTTTTCGGCGATTGCCAAAGGCTATGGCGTGGATACAATCGCAGACGTTCTAAAATCTAAGTACAACATCACCAATTATATGGTGGAGATTGGCGGAGAAATCGCCACAAGCGGAGTCAATGACAAAGGACTGCCGTGGACGCTCGCCATTGACAAGCCCATCATGGGTAGCACCACCGCCAACCGTGAAATCATGACCACCCTTGCCCTATCAGGGCAAAGCATGGCGACCAGTGGCAACTACCGCAACTCGCTTGACTATGATGGCAAAACATACAGCCACACCATCAACCCACACACCGCAAGCCCTGTGGAAAATGGCGTACCAAGCGTAACTGTCATCGCTGACACCACCGCACTGGCGGACGGCTGGGCAACCGCCTTGACCGCCATACCCCAAGATGACGCCATTAAACTTGCCGATGAAAATAACATCATCGCTTTATTTATTATCAAAGATGGCGACAACTGGCAAACCCACAAAAGCCAAGCTTTTATCGCCTTTGAACAGCAGGGTAAAAATTAACCATCAACTCTTTGGTAGTATTGCCTTTAAAAATCCGTCAATTTACATTACAATAGGGCGTGTTGAACATTGATAACATTATTAAAAATATGATGGAATTTAACGCTTTAACTCAATTTTTGCATGAAAAATGGCTATCCGACCACTTAATCGTGTAAATTTTTAAGACTTTAACTTAATTTTTTAAATTAAGTGGTCGGATTGTTTTTCATAATAAATCTCTTTCCAAACTAAAAATAAACCCTTGTAAGTATTGGGGTTGAAGTTTTTAAAAATCTACAAAAATCAGGGTTTGGAAAGAAGTCTAATAAAAGCTTGTTTGATAGAATAACTATCAAACTTCGCTTTTTCCTTGAAAAACGGGCGATTTCCCCTATTTTTCATGGCAAATACCAACGTTCAGCACGCCCTAGCATAAAAACCCACAAGGATAATCATGACCGCATTCTCGCCTAGCCCCCAGTTTACCAAGCGTTGGCATGCCACCCCCACCGCCATCAAAAACGCCTTTCATCAAGAGCTTGATGACATCATTGACATGCTCCATGGTAGTACGCCTGCCCATGAATTTGAATTTAACCATGCCGATTTTGGGCAGACCGTTGAAGATTTGTTTTTTATCCACCGAGATGACACGCCCATCCCTGCCCGTATCATTCACAACTTAGAGACACCCCAAGCCTTATTTAGCGAGACATCCGCCCCCGCCCAACGGCTACACCCCAAAGATTTGGACGCCTTAGAAGCACGCATTACGGACAAACTTAGCAAGCAAATTGACGACTTTTTGGGCGAACACATGGCACAGGTCTCTGACGACCTAAAAGGCTGGCTAAAAACCGCCCTAAAAAACGAACTTGCCAATCACCAATAATCCACCAATAATCTGCCCACACCATCATAAGGCTTATCATGAACACAGCACACAGCGACATCATCATCATCGGGGCAGGGCCGGCAGGTCTTGCGTTTGCACGGCATTTTAAGGGCGTGGATTTGACCGTGACCATCATCGAAAAATCCCCCCTAGATACCATCGCAAACCCTGCTTATGACGGGCGTGAGATTGCCTTGACTCACCGCTCACGGGAGATTATGCTAAACCTAGGGGCATGGCAACGCATACCCGATGATGAGATTTATAAGCTCGCTGATGCTAAGGTTTATAATGGTGATTTTAACTACGCCTTGCATTTTAAAGTGCCAAAAGATTTGAGCCTGCTCACTAGCATTGACCGCTTGGGCAATCTCATCTCCAACCATAACATCAGACAAGCTTTTTATGATGAAGTCAAGGATTTGCCCAATGTACAAATCCTAACCGAACAATCCGTCCAAGACATTAAAACCGACAGCCAAGGGGCAAAGGTCATCTTAGCAGATGGTCGCACCTTGACTGCCAACCTGCTTATCGGGGCGGACAGTCGCTTATCCTTTGTACGTAAAAAGCTTGGTATTGGGGCTGAAATGAACGACTTTGGGCGGACGGTCATCGTCTTTCGGGTGTCGCACCCTTTATCTAATGGAGCGACCGCCCAAGAGTGCTTTTTGCATGGCAGAACGCTTGCCCTACTGCCCCTGCACGACCATCTGACCAACTGCGTCATCACGCTAGACAACACCCAAGCCGACAGCCTGCTTGCCATGACTGCCGATGAGCTTGCCTTAGAAGTTCAGCGTATGATGAGCGACCGCTTGGGCAAACTGACCCTAGCAGGGACGGTACATCACTACCCACTCATGGGCGTACACGCCAAAACCTTTGTATCCACTCGCTCGGCTTTGGTGGGCGACAGTGCGGTGGGTATGCACCCTGTGACCGCTCATGGCTTCAATCTAGGTATCATGGGGGCAAATACCCTAGTCACGCTTATGCTAGATGCTCACGCCAAAGGGCAAGACATCGCAAGCCCTGCCCTACTACAAAAATACAACGTCCGCCACCAAGCCCACACCCGCCCCCTGTATCACGGCACGAACTTTATGGTAAAAATGTTTACTGATGACAGCACACCCATGCAAGCGGTGCGGGACTTGACCTTGCGAGTGAGCAACCACTTACCGCCTGTCAAACGCTGGATAGCAGGACAGCTGACGGGTAAATAAGCCATACCGCCATCTTATCAAGTTATGTTATAATAAACTATTCTTACCCACTCATCCACAGGTGTTCTTATGATTGTTGCCATTTCCGAAGGACTGATTGTCAAGATTGGACTGTATGGGCTACTGCCTGCGTTCATTGCTTTTTTGTTTTTTATCATGTGGGACATGGCAAAAAGCACCAATGCTGGCAAGGCAGGGACATTTTGGATTTTTGTGGCATTGGGAGCGGGGTTTGTTGGCTTTTTATTAAAAATCGTGATTGAATTTGTGTTAAAGACGTGGTTTATTTAGGGCAATACCTAAACTATCGCCATTAAAGGACGTGCTCAGCACATCCCTACGCTATATATCAATTTATGGAATTACATTAAGGCTTTTTGGCAATCATGACCGCCCGTTTGGGAGCAGGATAACCTTCGGCGGTCTTGGTTTTATCGTCTTTGTCCAAAAAGTCCGCCAATGACTGATAATTCATCCACTTGGTTGCACGCTGTTCATCAGTGCTGGTTACATCAATATCTACACAACGCACATCAACAAAACCCACCTTGCCAAGCCATTTTGTCAATGCAGGCACGCTCGGCAAAAAGTACACGTTATTCATCATCGCATAACGCTCAAACGGCACCAAAGCGGTGTGTTCATCGCCATCAACGACGAGCGTTTCCAGAACAAGCGTGCCACCGTGCCGTAGCTGAGCCTTTAACTGCTCTAAATGCTCAAAGGGTGATGAGCGATGATACAACACCCCCATGCTAAACACGACATCAAACCACCCCCCAGACGGCAACGCTTCTAGCCCCACAGGCACATAATGCACGTCGCACGCCCCCACAAAGTGCTTGATTGCCATAAACTGATGATAAAACAAACACGACGGGTCAATGACCACCACCGATGTCGCCCCCGCCCCGAGCATGCGAAAGCCATGATAGCCCGAACCACCGCCGACATCCAGTACTCGCTTGCCCACCAAATCCAAATGCGGAGCAACTCTCTGCCACTTCCAATCTGACCGCCATTCGGTGTCTATGTGAATGAGCTTATCATCCGAGCCGATAAAAAAAGGGCCTTTTCGCCACGGCATGAGCGTTTTTAGCAGTGCCGTGGTTTTTTTATACTCGCCCATCTGCCAATCATCGCCCAGCGTGATGGCGACTTTATCGGTCAAATCTACCGCCACAGGATGAACGTTCGGCAGTTTATTGATGGCGGACGCATAATAAGGGGCGTGGGCGTAGCGGGACTTATCCTTGATATCACCAAACCATGATGGCAGATGAGCAAGCCACTCATGAGCGACTGGGTTGTTTTTGGCAATGTTTAATAAAAACAGATATAAATCTTTTTCAAAATCGGCAATGGTAGTCATCGGTTATCAATGTAAAAGTTAAAAAATTAGGCAGATTGCTTAAATTACAGCTAACAAAATTGAATTTTACTACAGAAACCGTTCGCCCTGAGCTATGCCTGCGGGTCGGTTTTCGTCATGGTTCGACTTAGCTCACCACGAACGGAAACCGTAGCACTTTTTCATTTTGTAGAGCGTATCTTGCAAATGGGTTTTAAAACCATCGATGATTTGCAAGATAAAGTACAGACTTTATTTAAAAGCAATGATAGAGATAAAATTTAAAAAGCGAAACCACGTCATCTGTCTGGTAAAACCCACCGCAGTTAGTCGCTCGCTGTGCTGATATTCACTGTCAGTGATGAGTACATTTTCTAGGGCGTTTCGCTTGCCACTGATTTCAAGCTCACTATACCCATTGGCACGTTTAAAGTCATAATACCGCTCAACTTGCCATGCGTCATTTTGTTCATCCAGCAAATGCACTTTTTCGGTCAATATTAAAATCCCCCCTTCCGCCAATGCGTCATGGCATTTTTGCAAAATCTCTGCCCGTTTGGCAGGCGGTAAAAATTGCAAAGTCAAATTCAGCACAATCATGTCGCATTCTTGAAGTGCCATCTCATTGATGTCATCGCAGATGATACTGATGTCATGATTGGGGTAATGCTCACCCAACAAGGCAGTGGCACGCTCGGTCATGGGGTGTGAGTTGTCAATGCCGATAAGCTCCACTTCATCCGCCTCAAACTCGCCCGCCAATGCAAACAGCACTGCCCCAAGCGATGTGCCTAAGTCATAGACACGACTGATTTTTTTACCGTTTTTTTGCTGACGATGTCCCAGATGGCGACGGGCAAAAATCGGCAACATGGCAAGCACCTGCCCATAACCAGGGACGCTTCGGCGTATCATGTCAGGAAAGCACGCCACCACCTGCTCATCAAAGCTAAAGCGGGCGTGTTTGTCAAGGGGCGTGGTAAACAGGGTGTCCGCACCAGCATGAATGACTGGGTCAGTGGTCGGACTGAGGGTGTGGTCGCTGTATGGCATGGGTCGTTGGATTTTTATAAAATATGTGCTATTCTACCACTATTAATATGTTTTTTCATAAATTAAAGGCGTGATTATGCAAGAGATTATCCTAGGGGGCGGTTGTTTTTGGTGTGCCGAGTCGGTATTTTTGGCGGTCAAAGGCGTTGATTCTGTGACCAGTGGTTATGCAGGCGGACAGGCAGAGACGGCAGACTATGAATCGGTGTGTAGTGGGCAGACAGGACATGTGGAAGTCATCAAAGTTGTTTATGATGAGCAAATCATTGATTTATCAAGTATTTTAGATATTTTCTTTGCCACGCACGACCCCACCACCCTAAACCGTCAGGGCAATGACATTGGCACACAGTACGCGTCTGTGATTTTTTATGACAATGAATCAGATTTGCCCATCATCCATGACAAAATCACCACGCTAAAAGCAGACGGCATTGACGTGGTCACACGCGTGGAAAAAGCCCCAGCCTTTTATCAAGCAGAAGATCATCATCAGAACTTTTTCGCCAAAAATCCCACCCAAGGTTATTGCAACTTTGCCATCCCACCAAAGTTGCACAAGCTCAAAGCAGGGTTTGGCACTCTTCTTAAATAAATCTCTTTCCAAACTAAAAATAAACCCTTATAAGTATTGGGGTTGAAGTTTTTAAAAATCCATAAAAATCAGGGTTTGGAAAGAAGTCTAATAAAAATTTTCCCCAGCCCAAAAACCCACCCCCTATCATC
>NZ_MXAN01000061.1 GCF_002027545.1 Moraxella lacunata | reverse complement strand
AAAACCCACCCCCTATCATCATTTATAACCCACCCCACCCCACCCCAACCAAAACCCCCCACATTTTCCAATGTAGGGGGTTTTAAATAAGGTGCTGACGATGACCTACTCTCACATGGGCGAACCACACTACCATCGGCGCTAAGACGTTTCACTTCTGAGTTCGGGAAGGGATCAGGTGGTTCCATCTTGCTATTGTCGTCAGCGTAAAAGGATTAACAACGCTGTTTATGAGTCTGTTGTTTTAATTTACTTTAAATTTTAATTTTTAAAGTTTTAACTTTTTAAGTTATTCAAGATTGATTCAAGCTTGTTAGGTAAAATCTTTACACTTACTTATCATACAACACATGAAGTAGTTTTTTTAAACCACTTGGGTGTTGTATGGTCAAGCCAAACGAGCAATTAGTATTGGTTAGCTACACACATCGCTATGCTTTTACACCCAACCTATCAACGTCGTAGTCTACAACGGCTCTTTAGGGAAATCTTATCTTGAGGTGGGCTTCCCGCTTAGATGCTTTCAGCGGTTATCCCATCCGAACGTAGCTACCCGGCGATGCTTCTGGCGAAACAACCGGAACACCAGAGGTTCGTCCACTCTGGTCCTCTCGTACTAGGAGCAGATCCTCTCAAATTTCCAACGCCCACGGTAGATAGGGACCGAACTGTCTCACGACGTTCTAAACCCAGCTCGCGTACCTCTTTAAATGGCGAACAGCCATACCCTTGGGACCTGCTTCAGCCCCAGGATGAGATGAGCCGACATCGAGGTGCCAAACACCGCCGTCGATATGAACTCTTGGGCGGTATCAGCCTGTTATCCCCAGAGTACCTTTTATCCGTTGAGCGATGGCCCTTCCATACAGAACCACCGGATCACTAAGACCTACTTTCGTACCTGCTCGACTTGTGGGTCTCGCAGTTAAGCGCGCTTTTGCCTTTATACTCTTTGAACGATTTCCGACCGTTCTGAGCGCACCTTCGTACTCCTCCGTTACTCTTTAGGAGGAGACCGCCCCAGTCAAACTACCCACCATACATTGTCCTTGATACTGTTATATCTAAGTTAGAACCCCAACATAACCAGGGTGGTATTTCAAGGTTGGCTCCATAGGAACTGGCGTCCCTACTTCAAAGCCTCCCACCTATCCTACACAAGTTAGGTCAAAGTTCAATGTAAAGCTGTAGTAAAGGTTCACGGGGTCTTTCCGTCTAGCCGCGGGTACACAGCATCTTCACTGCGATTTCGATTTCACTGAGTCTCTGCTGGAGACAGCGCTGCCATCATTATGCCATTCGTGCAGGTCGGAACTTACCCGACAAGGAATTTCGCTACCTTAGGACCGTTATAGTTACGGCCGCCGTTTACTGGGGCTTCGATCAAGAGCTTCGCTTACGCTAACCCCATCAATTAACCTTCCAGCACCGGGCAGGCATCACACCCTATACGTCCACTTTCGTGTTTGCAGAGTGCTGTGTTTTTAATAAACAGTTGCAGCAGCCTGGTATCTGCGACTGCCAACAGCTCAGGAAGCAAGTTCCATCACCATCGGCAGCGTACCTTCTCCCGAAGTTACGGTACCATTTTGCCTAGTTCCTTCAGCAGAGTTCTCTCAAGCGCCTTGGTATTCTCTACCTGACCACCTGTGTCGGTTTCGGGTACGATTTCTTTATGACTATCGCTTAGAAGCTTTTCCTGGAAGCAGGGTATTTGCCACTTCGCCAGTAAACTGGCTTGCTATCAGATCTCATTAATAGTCTAGCGGATTTGCCTACTAAACCTAACTACATCCTTCCACCTGGACAACCAACGCCAGGCTGACATAACCTTCTCCGTCCCTCCATCGCATCATAAACAAGTATCGGAATATTAACCGATTTCCCATCGACTACGCCTTTCGGCCTCGCCTTAGGGGTCGACTCACCCAGCCCCGATTAACGTTGGACTGGAACCCTTGGTCTTCCGGCGAACGGGCTTTTCACCCGTTTTGTCGTTACTCACGTCAGCATTCGCTCTTGTGATACCTCCAGCATACCTTACGATACACCTTCACAGGCTTACACAACGCTCCCCTACCACTTAATTGAAACAATTAAATCCGCAGCTTCGGCTCCTAGTTTGAGCCCCGTTACATCTTCCGCGCAGGCCGACTCGACTAGTGAGCTATTACGCTTTCTTTAAAGGGTGGCTGCTTCTAAGCCAACCTCCTAGCTGTCTGTGCCTTCCCACATCGTTTCCCACTTAACTAGGAATTTGGGGCCTTAGCTGGCGGTCTGGGTTGTTTCCCTCTTGACGACGGACGTTAGCACCCGCCGTCTGTCTCCCGGATATTACTCATCGGTATTCGGAGTTTGCATCGGTTTGGTAAGTCGGGATGACCCCCTAGCCGAAACAGTGCTCTACCCCCAATGGTATTCGTCCGAGGCGCTACCTAAATAGCTTTCGGGGAGAACCAGCTATCACCGAGTTTGATTAGCCTTTCACCCCTATCCACAAGTCATCCCCTGGCTTTTCAACGACAGTGGGTTCGGTCCTCCGGTGCCTGTTACGGCACTTTCAACCTGCTCATGGATAGATCACTCGGTTTCGGGTCTATACCCTGCAACTTAATCGCCCTATTAAGACTCGGTTTCCCTACGGCTCCCCTAAACGGTTAACCTTGCTACAGAATATAAGTCGCTGACCCATTATACAAAAGGTACGCCGTCACGGAACAAGTCCGCTCCGACTGCTTGTATGCACACGGTTTCAGGTTCTATTTCACTCCCCTAACAGGGGTTCTTTTCGCCTTTCCCTCACGGTACTGGTTCACTATCGGTCAGTCAGGAGTATTTAGCCTTGGAGGATGGTCCCCCCATCTTCAGACAAGATTTCACGTGTCTCGCCCTACTTAATATGTCTCATAAACAGTTTCGCATACAGGACTATCACCTACTATGGTTGGCTTTCCCACGCCATTTTGCTACTGTAAAATTGATCGGCTCCTCCCCGTTCGCTCGCCGCTACTTGGGGAATCTCAATTGATGTCTTTTCCTCGGGGTACTGAGATGTTTCACTTCTCCCGGTTTGCCTTACACAGTAAACTATGTAATAACCAACTTATGTTGGTTGGGTTTCCCCATTCAGAAATCGCCGGGTCACAGGATATTGCCACCTCACCGACGCTTATCGCAGGCTATCACGTCTTTCATCGCCTCTGACTGCCAAGGCATCCACCATGTGCACTTCATTACTTGACCATACAACCCCAAGTAGTCTTGGTGTTATAAGGGTAATGTGTAACGATTCACCTATGTTTACGCTTGATTCAGTTCTCTTTACTTTAGGTGTTTGTATTGGGTACAAACACCATGGTTAATTATTTGTTGGAATTAAATAATTAACCCAGACTCATATATACGTTGTTAAATAATTGAAATTAACTTCATCAGTTAATTGTAAGTCATCTACATAAAGTAGAAGTAAGAAATCTAATTTAATGGTGTTTTATTTGATTGCTTAGTTCTAATTTATTGTAAGTGGTGGAGTTAAGGAGAGTCGAACTCCTGACCTCCTGCGTGCAAGGCAGGCGCTCTACCAACTGAGCTATAACCCCAAAATGGTGGGTCTAATAAGACTTGAACTTATGACCCCCGCCTTATCAAGGCGGTGCTCTAACCAACTGAGCTATAGACCCAATTTAACTTACGCTACTAAGAACAACTTGTTGTGGATTCTTGCCAATCAGATAATTTCGTTAAGGAGGTGATCCAGCCGCAGGTTCCCCTACGGCTACCTTGTTACGACTTCACCCCAGTCATCGACCCCACCGTGGTGATCGCCCTCTTGCGTTAGGCTAACCACTTCTGGTGAGATCAACTCCCATGGTGTGACGGGCGGTGTGTACAAGGCCCGGGAACGTATTCACCGCAGCATTCTGATCTGCGATTACTAGCGATTCCGACTTCATGGAGTCGAGTTGCAGACTCCAATCCGGACTACGATTGGCTTTTTGAGATTAGCATCACATCGCTGTGTAGCAACCCTTTGTACCAACCATTGTAGCACGTGTGTAGCCCTGGTCGTAAGGGCCATGATGACTTGACGTCGTCCCCGCCTTCCTCCAGTTTGTCACTGGCAGTATCCTTAGAGTTCCCGACTTAAATCGCTGGTAACTAAGGAAAAGGGTTGCGCTCGTTGCGGGACTTAACCCAACATCTCACGACACGAGCTGACGACAGCCATGCAGCACCTGTATGTGAATTCCCGAAGGCACTCCCGCATCTCTGCAGGATTCTCACTATGTCAAGACCAGGTAAGGTTCTTCGCGTTGCATCGAATTAAACCACATGCTCCACCGCTTGTGCGGGCCCCCGTCAATTCATTTGAGTTTTAACCTTGCGGCCGTACTCCCCAGGCGGTCTACTTATTGCGTTAACTGCGTCACTAAGTCTTCAAGAGACCCAACGACTGGTAGACATCGTTTACGGCGTGGACTACCAGGGTATCTAATCCTGTTTGCTACCCACGCTTTCGAACCTCAGTGTCAGTATGATGCCAGGAAGCTGCCTTCGCCATCGGTATTCCTCCAGATCTCTACGCATTTCACCGCTACACCTGGAATTCTACTTCCCTCTCACCTACTCTAGTCACCCAGTATCAGATGCAGTTCCCAGGTTAAGCCCGGGGCTTTCACATCTGACTTAAATGACCACCTACGCTCGCTTTACGCCCAGTAATTCCGATTAACGCTTGCACCCTCTGTATTACCGCGGCTGCTGGCACAGAGTTAGCCGGTGCTTATTCTGTGGGTAACGTCAGGGCTTGTAGGTATTAACCACAAGCTTTTCCTCCCCACTTAAAGTGCTTTACAACCAAAAGGCCTTCTTCACACACGCGGCATGGCTGGATCAGGCTTTCGCCCATTGTCCAATATTCCCCACTGCTGCCTCCCGTAGGAGTCTGGGCCGTGTCTCAGTCCCAGTGTGGCTGATCATCCTCTCAGACCAGCTACAGATCGTCGCCTTGGTAGGCCTTTACCCCACCAACTAGCTAATCCGACTTAGGCTCATCTATTAGCGAGAGCTAAAAGCCCCCTTTCTCTCGTAAGACGTATGCGGTATTAGCGTAAGTTTCCCTACGTTATCCCCCACTAATAGGCAGATTCCTAAGCATTACTCACCCGTTCGCCACTAATCCGTCTAGCAAGCTAGACTTCATCGTTCGACTTGCATGTGTTAAGCCTGCCGCCAGCGTTCAATCTGAGCCATGATCAAACTCTTCAGTTTAATCTTTGTTGCCTATTAACTTATTAAGATGATAAACATTTTAATTAGAAGTTAGGGCTTTTTGTTTTTGGCTCATTTATTACTAGCAAATTTGCTCATCGTGTAAATGAATTAACTTTGAGTATTTTTGCTTGATAAATGATAATTTTTGTATTATCTTGTATTAGCAAAAATCCACACAAGTTGTTCTTAGTATGTTTTTAAATAGTG
>NZ_MXAN01000060.1 GCF_002027545.1 Moraxella lacunata | reverse complement strand
GGTTGTGGCAGATTAAGCTCTATGGCAAGTTGTGTAAGCGATTTGCCTTGTTGAAGTTGTTTGATTGCGTCAAGTTTAAAGGTGGTGTCATAGACAGCCTTTGTGTGTCGTCTTTTTATGCCATCAATGCCATGTGCTTGATAGAGTTTAACCCATAGCTCTACGGTTTTGTGGTTTAGATTAAAGTGTTTAGCGGTTTGTTTGTAGCCATGATGATTAAGATAATACCCAATCACAGACAGTTTAAAGTCGGTTGTGTATTTTGCCATAGAAAGCACCCCAAAGGTTAGAGTGTCTAACTTTTGGGGTAGGGTTTTCTTCATCAAGCAAAGCAGTTAGCCTGCTGCATCAAGTAGCATATTACGGATATGACCGATAGCCTTAGTGGGGTTGAGACCCTTTGGACACACCGACACGCAGTTCATGATACCACGACAGCGGAACAAGCTAAATGGGTCATCTAGGCGAGCCAAACGAGCTTGGGTGTCGGTATCACGGCTGTCAATGATAAAGCGGTAGCCGTTAAGCAGGGCTGACGGCCCCAAGAACTTATCTGGGTTCCACCAAAATGATGGGCAAGCCGTTGAACAGCACGCACACAAGATGCACTCATACAAGCCATTCATCTTCTCACGGTCTTCTGGCGACTGCAAACGCTCTTTTGGCGGAGCAGGTTGTGAATTGATTAGGAACGGATGAACTTTTTCATATTGAGCATAAAATTGGTTCATGTCCACCACCAAATCCTTGATGACGGGCAGACCCGGCAGGGGACGAATGATGATTTTCTCTGGCAGGGTATTCATATTAATCAGGCACGCCAAGCCATTTTTACCATTGATGTTCATGCCATCTGAGCCACAGATGCCCTCACGGCATGAACGACGAAAGGTTAAGGTCTCATCCTGTTTTTTTAGACGCAGTAATACATCTAGTAGCATACGATCCGTATCTAACAGCTCAATCTCGTAGCTTTGCATATAGGGGGCTTTGTCTTTGTCTGGGTCGTAGCGATAAATCTCTACAATGCGTTTGCCTCGACTCATGGGTTTCTCCATTGGAAATTTGGGATTTTTAACTGTTTTTGTTAAAAAAGACCTAATTTAAATTTGAAATGATACATTTTGCCAATTCATCTGTATAAGTTGGGCTTTTACACCCAACTTAGATAATTTGCCAAAATTAGAACGTACGCACTCGTGGCTCACAGTAGTCCACAGTCAAAGGCTTTTTGCGTACAGGCTTATACACCACACGGTTGCCCTCAGAGTACCAAAGCGTGTGCTTCATCCACTCATGGTCGTTACGTCCTAGTGGGGCATAGCTGTCGTCTTCTGGCTTTTCATAATCCAGCACGCTATGAGCCCCACGGCATTCATGACGCAAAGACGCTGATAACATGGTCGCTTTTGCCACCTCGTAGAGATTAGCAACCTCTAAGGCTTCAACACGAGCGGTATTAAAAACGGCTGATTTGTCTTTTAGATGGATTTGCTCAACTTTTGGAGCCAATGCCATGATTTTTTGCACACCTTCATCCATCAGTGCCTGAGTCCGAAACACACCAGCATGAGCCTGCATGGTATTACGAATCTCATCGGCAACTTCTTGGGCGTTGTAGCCTTCGGTAGAGTTTTGTAGCTTATCAAGACGAGATTGGGTAAAGTCTAGCACTCGCGGGTCAAGTGGCTTATAACTGCGGTCTGATTTGGCAAATTCGTCTAGGATATGCTGACCTGCCGCACGACCAAACACCACTAGGTCAAGCAGTGAGTTCGTGCCTAGACGGTTTGCACCGTGTACTGACACACACGCACATTCGCCAATGGCGTACAAGCCTTTGACCACACGACCTTCGGTATATAGACCTTGTTCGTCCACATGACCGTCAAGCACAGGCACGGTTACTTGACCGTGAATGTTGGTTGGGATACCACCCATCATATAGTGAATGGTAGGCACGACAGGCACGGCTTCTTTGGCGATGTCCACGTTGGCAAAGTTGTGGCTAATCTCAAACACAGACGGCAAACGCTTCATCAAGGTGTCTAGACCCAAATGCGTCATGTCCATCAAAATGTAGTCGCCATTAGGACCACAGCCACGCCCTTCTTTAATCTCTTGGTCCATAGAGCGAGAGACGAAATCACGGGGGGCAAGGTCTTTTAGTGTCGGGGCATAACGCTCCATAAACGGCTCGCCATGTTTGTTACGCAAAATCGCACCCTCACCACGACAGCCTTCGGTCAAAAGCACGCCCGCTCCTGCCACGCCCGTTGGGTGAAATTGCCAAAATTCCATGTCTTGCAAAGGAATGCCAGCACGCACCGCCATGCCCAAGCCGTCCCCTGTGTTGATGTAGGCGTTGGTTGAAGCACGGAAAATACGCCCTGCCCCACCTGTTGCCAATATCGTTGTTTGAGCCTGAAACACAGAAACATTGCCTGTTTCTTGGTCTAGGGCAATCACGCCATTGATGTTGCCGTCTGCGTCCTTGATAAGGTCAAGGGCAATCCACTCCACAAAAAACTGCGTGCCTTTTTCTAGGTTCTTTTGGTACAGAGTGTGCAACAGAGCGTGTCCTGTACGGTCGGCTGCCGCACACGCACGGGGAACAGGTTTTGCTCCGTATTCGGCAGAGTGTCCACCAAACGGACGCTGATAAATCGTGCCGTCTGCGTTACGGTCAAACGGCATGCCCATGTGTTCTAGTTCGTACACGACTTTTGGGGCTTCACGGCACATATATTCAATGGCATCTTGGTCGCCTAACCAGTCAGAGCCTTTGACGGTATCATAAAAGTGAAAATGCCAGTTGTCAGGACTCATGTTACCCAAAGACGCACCGATACCGCCTTGGGCAGCAACAGTGTGGCTACGGGTTGGAAATACTTTTGTCAAAACAGCAACTTTCATACCACCTTCAACCAGTTGCAAAGATGCTCTCATGCCTGAACCGCCACCACCAACAATCACCGCATCAAAGTTGAGTGTTGGGATATTATTAATTGTATTATCTTGGTTTGTTGCCATGTTAATTCCTAATGATTTTATTTGGTATTTGTGTTTTGAAACTTTGGTTAATTACCAAAAAATCATCACGCCCCAAAACAGATAGACCAAAACAGCGATAATGACCAAAGATTGGATGACCAAACGCAGACCTGATGATTTGACATAATCGGTCAAAACCGTCCACATGCCCACCCATGCGTGAAACACGAGCGACAAAATCGCCACCAAGCTAAATAGCTTCATTGGTAGACTTAGCATAAAGCCTTGCCAGATTTCAAAATTCACATCATTAAATAGGAAAAAGCCCACCATAACAACGCTATAAACTGCTAAGACAACCGCACTGATACGCTGTAAAATCCAATCTCGTGAACCTGAACCTGTCAAGCCAGTCGCACTTTTAATGCCTGAATTGTTTCTTTTCATTAGAACATCACCCACACAAAGGACGCAACAATCAACACAGCTGCGATAACAAAACTCACAATCGCCGCCATCTTACCTGATTTGAACTCTTCGTTCATGCCAAGGTCAGCCAATAAATGCTTGATGCCCATGACAAAATGGTAAGCGGTCGCCGCCACAAAAATCCACGCCACAAAAC
Organism: Moraxella lacunata; assembly: GCF_002027545.1. Classification (GTDB taxonomy): domain Bacteria; phylum Pseudomonadota; class Gammaproteobacteria; order Pseudomonadales; family Moraxellaceae; genus Moraxella; species Moraxella lacunata. The sequence continues at coordinate 11,122 of NZ_MXAN01000060.1, read as the reverse complement.
GCAGGGCGATATTATTTAGCACCGTCTCAAACCCTTCTGGCGATGACAGTGATGTCTGTAAAATACACAGCATGACAGGCACAAGCAAAAACAGCACAATGCCTGATACACGGTGCAAAATAGAAGCCATAGCGATTGGGGACTTTGAGTTCACCGCAATCACTTGGCTTAGGGGTAAGTTAATCGGTCGGTTATCTTTCACGAGCGGGCGTCCTTATCAAAATGAGCCGTACAAAACGAACAAGACGGCAAGGAGAGCTGGCTTTTTGGGTGATTTTTGCCACAATTAAAATACAAAACTGTCTTTAAATTGTAAAATTAAAAACTTAAAATATCGGTTTTGATTTTATCTGCCAAATCTGATGAGTTACCCTAGATGATTTGGCATGAGCATCATGAATATTATATAGAAAGATATTTTAAATTTTTAAACGCAAAAAATCACACCGTCAGGCTGTCTTTAAAATAAGAAGTCTGAACACAGCGTTAAATCAATGTCGCTTGTGTCACGCGGTGTCAGCGTGCCAAGCAACCATGCAAAAGCCATCAGGCTTAAACACATCGCTATTTTTACTTTTTACAAATCATTAAAAATCTTTAATCTTTTAAAACCTTGTCCAAACAGCACATTTGAGAATGTTTATCAGTAAAATCTCACGGACTTTTACGACACTTTTTGTCAAATTTTTGTAAAACCATCAAAAGACTTATCACAAATTTATTACAAAATTCATCAAATGTCGTGTCACCCTATTGACAATGAAATTGATTATCGTTTTTTAAAATGACCTGCCAAGTTAAACAGATAAATTATAAAACGCTTGAACAAATTTTACAAACAAAATTACAACTTTTATGTAACTGACGCCAAATTTTTTGCCAAAATTTTAACCACTTTACCGATAATATTGTTACAAAATATGTCAAAAAATCCGTATGATGATTAAGGTTTTTATGATTTGGGCGGTTTAGGAAAACTGGGCTTGGACAAAAAAGTGAATAAGTGTAAGGGTTTGGGGGATTAATTACAATTTTTTAAGGAATTTATCATGCTAGGGCTTGTAAGTTTGGCAAAGTTTTTGTATCATCATGCTACTTGATGGCGATGATGAGCAATATGCCTTTGCTTTGGCAAACGGACGCAAGGCAAGGAACTCAGCGACCAACAAGACCAAGGACATCATGTTGAGCTACCTGCCAACATGCAAATTCACAATGCCAAATTAGCCCAAACCAAGCAGGATAAGGCTTTTGGGTCAGGATTTAGGCACCATTAAATAAGGTTATTATTATGACACAACAAGTGAAATTAGTCGTTGATGGCACGGAATATGAAATGCCAGTCCTAGAATCCACCTTGGGTCGCCCTGTGCTAGACGTGACTGCGGTCAATAAAGCAGGTTTTTGGACGTATGACCCTGGTTTCATGGCAACTGCCCCCGTAGAATCTGCCCTAACTTATATTGATGGCGACAAAGGCGAGCTTTTGCACCGTGGCTATGCCATTGACGAGCTTGCCGACAACGCTGACTATTTGGAGGTTTGTTATGCTTTGCTCTATGGCGACCTGCCAAATGCCGAAGAAAAAGACAAATTCTACACACGCATCAATGACCACATGGCAGTGCACGACCAACTGCGTAAGTTCTTTGAAGGTTTCCGCCGTGACGCTCACCCGATGGCGATTATGATTGGTGTGGTCGGTGCATTGTCTGCCTTCTATCACAACCATCTAGACATCTCTGACGCTGACCACCGTGATGACACGGCTGTGGACTTGATTGCCAAGGTGCCAACCCTTGCTGCCATGAGCTACAAATACTCTATCGGTCAGCCATTCATGTATCCACGCAAAGATTTTAGCTATGCTGAAAACTTCCTATACATGATGTTCGCCACCCCTGGTGACGTGGATTATAAACCAAATCCTGTACTGGTCAAAGCGATGGATAAAATCTTTACCCTGCACGCTGACCACGAACAAAACGCATCGACTTCTACCGTACGTCTGGCAGGTTCAACAGGTGCCAACCCATACGCCTGTATCGCATCAGGCATCGCAGCCCTATGGGGGCCATCACACGGTGGTGCCAACGAAGCGGTACTTACCATGCTAGATGAGATTGGTTCGGTCGAGAACGTTGCTCCGTTCATGGAAAAAGTTAAGACCAAAGAAGCCAAACTCATGGGCTTTGGACACCGTGTTTATAAGAATTTTGACCCCCGTGCCAAAGTGATGAAAGAGACCTGTGATGAAGTGCTGGGTGCCTTGGGTGTCAATGACCCCAAACTACAACTGGCGATGGAACTAGAAAAAATCGCTCTGTCTGACCAATACTTCATCGACCGTAAACTATATCCAAACGTAGACTTCTACTCTGGCATCATCCTAAAAGCCATTGGCATCCCAACGTCTATGTTCACTGTTATCTTTGCCCTAGCTCGTACCGCAGGCTGGATTGCTCACTGGACAGAAATGCACTCAGAAGCATTCAAAATCGGTCGTCCACGTCAGCGTTATGTGGGTGAAAAACACCGTGCCTTTGTTAAAGTGGAAGACCGCAAGTAATACCCATCTTTTAACAAATGACCATAAAATCCCCCAAGCGATTGGAGGATTTTTTACAAGATTATCGCCATGAACAACCGCTTATCTGCTCATCTTGCCAAGCAAAACATCGTTTTTTCACTCCAACGTTATGGCATAGACGCCCTAAACTTTATGGCGTTGGGGCTGTTTGGTACACTGATTTTGGGATTGATTTTAAAAAACATGGGTACCTGGCTATCCATGCCGTGGCTTATTGATATCGGCAGTCAAGCCCAAAGCATGATGGGCGTTGCCATTGGCGTGGGCGTGGCATACGGCATCAAAGCACCGCCTTTGGTCATGCTTGCTTGTACCACGGTCGGACTCATGGGGGCAAGCCCGATAGGGGCGTTGGTCGCTGTCATCATAGCGGCAGAGTGTGGCAAATTCGTCCATCGCACCACACCGCTTGATATCATCGTTACACCACTAACAACACTGCTGACAGGGGCAATCATCGCTCACACCCTAAGCCCTCTCATCTCATCTGCTCTCATGAGCGTCTCTGATGTCATCACATGGGCGATGGGTCTTAGCCCCATCATCATGAGCATGGTCGTGGCGGTTGTCATGGGTGTGCTACTGACCTTGCCCATATCAAGTGCTGCCATCGCCATCAGTTTGGGACTAAGTGGTCTTGGGGCAGGCGCTGCCACTGTGGGCTGTGCTGCTCATATGATAGGCTTTGCCGCCATGAGTCATAAGGACAATGGCATAGGTACAACAATCGCCTGTGGTTTGGGAACAAGCATGATACAACTGCCCAATCTCGTCAAAAACCCCAAACTGTGGTTGCCCCCCATCTTGACAGGTGCAATCCTAGCCCCCTTTGCCACGGTAATCTTTGGCATGCAGAACATTCCAAGTGGTGCTGGTATGGGAACAAGCGGATTGGTTGGACAAATTGGCACGCTTGATGCCATGGGTGCCTCCGTCCGTGTTTGGGTGCTGATTGGGATGTTTCATTTTATCCTGCCTGCTGTATTGTGTTGGTTGATTTATCGGTTATTTATCAAGATGACATGGATAAAATATGGAGATTTGCGACTTGATAAATCTTAGCGTATGATGCCTATTATCAATTTAAAAAATACCAAACATTTTGCAAAAATAACGCTTGCCATTTAGCAAAAAATACCTTATGATAACGCCTGTATTCAAAACTTTTTATATGTTATTTACCATGAATTGCCCCGTTATCGCCACTCGTCATCATCACCATCATTCCTAAAATTCTTTTGGGCGTGTGGTTTTGCTTGAAAGAAAAAAGACTTTCAAGGCGATGGCACAAAAGACGGTATCAACCCTTGAAAGCGATTTCAGGGGTTTTTATTTGCCAAATTTTTATTTTAAGGAAAAATGATGAATCGTCTAAAAATTGCCATCCAAAAATCAGGCAGGTTAAGTCAAGACTGCCAAGACCTATTAAAGGCATGTGGCATCAAGTTTCACCACAACAAAGACCGCTTGATTGTTTATGCCAAAAACGAAGCCATTGAGCTGCTTCGTGTGCGAGACGATGACATTCCTGCTTTGGTGTTTGATGGCGTGGCGGATTTGGGCTTTGTGGGCGAAAACGTGCTAGAAGAGTGCGAGCTTGACCGTGCCAGTCGTGGGCAGGTGGTATCTTTTAAGAAACTAAAAGTATTAGACTTCGGTGAATGCCGTCTGTCGCTTGCTGTACCAAAAGATACTGAATATCAAGGACTTAGTAGCCTTGCCAATCAGCGTATCGCCACAAGCTACCCTTATCTTTTAAAACGCTATATGGACAGTCAAGGCATACCCTTCAAAAACTGCCTGCTCACAGGCTCGGTAGAAGTCGCCCCCAGTGCAGGGATTGCGTCCGCCATTTGTGATTTGGTGTCAAGCGGGGCAACCTTAGAAGCCAACGGGCTAAAAGAAGTGGACGTGATTTTCCGCTCAAAAGCCTGCCTTATCCAAAAAAGCGACCCCCTACCTGCCGACAAACAAGCCCTAGTGGATAAGCTACTCACTCGCATGACAGGCGTGGAGCAGGCTCGTGAAAGCAAATACATCATGCTACACGCCCCAAAAGACAAACTTGATGACATCATCAAGCTCTTACCAGGGGTAGAAAACCCCACCATTTTACCGCTTGCCAACGATGATGGTAAAGTGGCGGTGCATATCGTCAGCCAAGAGACCCTATTTTGGGAGACGATGGAAGCCCTAAAAACAGTCGGAGCCAGCTCTATTTTGGTATTGCCGATTGAAAAGATGATGATTTGATTGCTTTATAATATGGTATTGTTAATTAGCCATACCTTTGGACAGATTTGTAGGGTCAAATTACATTTGCCCTGTGATAAAGATAACGTGTTGATTGTTGGGCGAATAAATTGCCCCTACACGTTCAATTTTGAATACATTTAATTGAACAATACCTATAACATTTATTGATTAACAAAAGGCGTATTTTTACACCCAACGCACAGCCCCAAACAAAAGAGACAAGCCATGCAAACCCTACTTTGGAACAGCCTAGACCCAAGCGAGCAACAAAACGCCCTAGCCCGCCCCACCCAAACCGTCCAAGACAGCCTAACCGAGCAAGTACAAGCCATTAAAAAGGCGGTGCTAACCGATGGCGACAAGGCGTTATTTGACTTTGCCAAACGCTTTGACAACACCGAGCTTACCGCCCTACAAGTCGCCCAAGCCGACATTGACAAGGCAAGCGAGCAGGTGAGCGACACCCTAAAATCTGCCATACAGACCGCTTATAACAACATTCACGCCTTTCACACCGCCCAAATCCCCACCCCCATTGACACCCAGACGATGACAGGCGTGCGTTGTCAGGTCATCACTCGCCCCATTGACAGCGTGGGGTTATATATCCCCGGCGGTACTGCTCCCTTATTTTCAACGGTGCTGATGCTTGCCATACCTGCCAAAATCGCAGGGTGTCGCCAAATCGTCCTTTGCTCGCCTGCCCCAATCAGCAACGAGACGCTCTACACCGCCAAACTGTGTGGCATTGACACGGTGTACGCCATTGGCGGAGCAGGGGCGGTATTTGCCATGGCATACGGCACGGACAGTGTAACCAAAGTGGATAAAATCTTTGGGCCAGGCAACGCCTATGTTACCGAAGCCAAATGCCAAGTGCTGGCAGACGGTGTTGCCATTGATATGCCAGCAGGCCCGTCCGAAGTGCTTGTGATTGCCGATGAATTTGCCAATCCTGCCTTTGTGGCAAGCGACCTACTGTCCCAAGCCGAACACGGAGCGGACAGCCAAGTCATCTTGGTAACGCCAAGCCAAGCCCTAGCCGATAAGGTATCGGGCGAGATTGACCGCCAATTGGCATTATTATCCCGAGCCGACACCGCACGCCTTGCCCTTGCCAAAAGCCGTATCATCATTGCGGACGATTTGGCACAATGTATTGATATTTCAAACATTTACGCCCCAGAACATCTCATCATCAACACCCAAAACCCTAGGGCGTGCCTAGATGACATCACACACGCAGGCTCGGTATTTTTGGGGGCGTATAGCCCTGAGAGCATGGGCGACTATGCCAGTGGCACCAACCACGTTTTGCCAACCTATGGCTTTGCTCGCACGCAGTCATCGCTTGGGCTTGCTGATTTTTATAAGCGTATGACCGTACAAGAGCTTCATCCATCAGGGTTTTTAGCACTTGCCCCCACCGTACAGGCCATGGCACAAGCTGAACAGTTGGACGCACACAAACTGGCAGTAACGGTACGTATTGATGAGCTAAAATCATAAAATTCATCAAAATAAACATGGGGCAATTGCAATGCAACCACATGATTTGAATAATTTTAACATCATCAATGGATTAAATGATTTATCAGTAACCAAAAACAGATTTTAACATCAAGGAGAACCCCCATGATTACCCACCTAATAAAATCATCCGTTCAAGAGCTGACCCCTTATCAGTCCGCTCGCAAAATTGGCGGAGATGGCACCATTTGGCTAAATGCCAACGAATGCCCCACATCACCAAATGCCTTAGGACTTGACAGCCTAAACCGCTACCCTAAGCCACAACCTGATGAGGTCATCCTTCGTTATGCCAACCATGCAGGTGTTCATCCCAATCAAGTGCTTGCCACTCGTGGAGGCGATGAAGCCATTGAACTTATCATTCGCACTTTTTGCAATCCCACCGACAGCGTGCTATATTGTCCGCCCACTTATGGCATGTATGCCGTCAGTAGTGCCACCTTTGACATTCTCGCCAAAACCGTGCCTTTGACAGCCGATTTTAATCTGGATTTACCCCAAATTGAGACAAATCTTAACAGTACAAAAGTCATATTCATATGCAGTCCCAACAACCCCACAGGTAACCTGCTCGCTCGTGACGACATTCTTGCCCTGCTGGCTATGACAAAAGATAGGGCGATTGTGGCGTTGGACGAAGCGTATATTGATTTTTGTGTGGATAAGTCGTTTGCCCGTGAGCTTGATAATTTTGACAATCTTATCATCGTTCGCACGCTCTCAAAAGCCTTTGGACTGGCGGGGATTCGCTGTGGTTTTGCCCTAGCCAATAGCCAAATCATCAGTGCCATGCAAAAAATCATCGCCCCCTATCCTATCCCTGCCCCCACCGCCCTTATCGCCACCACTGCTCTTAGCGATGACGGTATCGGACAAATGCAAACACACGTCAAAACCACCCTTGATAATAAAGCGTGGCTTGTGCGTGAATTAGAATCCTTGCCGATTGTCAAAGCGATTTATCCAAGCTCTGCCAATTTTATTTTGGTCAAATTTGACAATCAAATCCAATCAGGACAAGCGGTATTTGATAAGCTCTGGGAGACGGGCATTATCCTACGCAATCAAACCACCGCCTTAAATCTTGCCGATTGTATTCGTATCAGTATCGGCACGCAAGACGAAAATCAAGCGGTGATTGACGCATTAAAAACACTTTAATTAAAGAATGTCAAAATTGATACTTTTTAAACAAATCATCATCAATCCGTAGGGGCGAATTGCAATTCGCCCTTACAAAAGGTATCAAATTTTTGGGTTCTTTGGCTATATACCACTTTAACCCCATTTTATAAAAGGTAATTTATGAAACCCACATTATTTATTGACCGAGACGGCACACTCATTGACGAACCAAAAACCGATTTTCAAATTGACAGCCTAGAAAAATTAAAATTAGAAAAAGGCGTAATTGTTGCCCTATTGGCATTACAAAAAAAATACCGCCTTGTGATGGTGTCCAATCAAGACGGCTTAGGTACGGAGAGTTTCCCTCAAGAAACTTTTGACAAACCGCATAACGCCATGCTGGATATTTTTAATTCGCAAGGCATCATCTTTGATGATATTTTAATTTGTCCGCATTTTAAAGAAGATAATTGCGATTGCCGAAAGCCCAATACCGCTCTTTTGAGTGAGTATATCAATAACAATTTATTTGATAAAAATGACAGTTTTGTCATTGGCGACAGAGACACCGACATTGAACTTGCCAAAAATTTGGGTATTGTCGGATTAAAATACAGCCCCGATAATCTAAATTGGGAACTCATTACCGAAAAGCTCTTAAAAGAGCCTGTTACCAATATTGGCGAGCGTGAAAAACGCATTGGCGAGATTAAAAGAAAAACCAAAGAGACTGATATATCCGTCAAGGTATGTCTGGACGAGACAGGGGTTAATGAGATTAGCACGGGCATTGGCTTTTTTGACCATATGCTAGACCAAATTGCCACGCATGGCGGATTTAAAATGAGCGTAAATTGCCAAGGCGATTTGTGGATAGACGAACACCACTCGGTAGAAGACGTTGCCATTGCCTTAGGGCAAGCTCTAAAACAAGCCATTGGCGACAAAAAAGGCATTGCCCGCTTTGGTTTTGTGCTACCGATGGACGAATGCCGAGCCGAATGCACAATGGATTTATCTAATAGACCTTTTTTAAAATTTAAAGGCAAATTTAAACGAGAAAAAGTGGGTGATTTTAGCACCGAATTGACCGAACATTTCTTTTTTTCATTAGCCGTGGCGATGGGGGCGACTTTACATTTAAAAGTCAAAGGCGATAATGACCATCACAAAATAGAGAGTTTATTTAAAGTATTTGGTAGGACTTTGCGTCAATGTATTAAAATTGAAGGTAATGAATTGCCAAGCTCTAAGGGTTTATTATAAAGTTTATAAGGATTTTTTATGAAATTAGTCATCATTGATACAGGGTGTGCCAATTTAACGTCAGTCAAATTCGCCATTGAACGGCTAGGTATCACGCCCATTATCTCGGACAATGCCGATGAGATATTATCCGCCGACAAACTTATCTTACCAGGTGTGGGAACGGCAGAGTTTGCCATAAATGAGATGAATAAAAAAGGATTAATTCCTATCATTCGCCAAATCAATAAGCCCCTGCTTGGTATTTGCTTAGGAATGCAATTATTGGGCGAGTATTCTGCCGAAAGCCAAACGCATAATATCAGCACCCTAAATCTTATCCCCAATCATACCCAAAAATTAGACGTGGGTAATTTACCCTTACCGCACATGGGCTGGAATAAAATTTATTTTGATGACATATCGCACCCCTTATTTGATGGTATTAAAAATGGCGATTTTGTTTATTTTGTTCACAGTTATGCGATGGCAGTAAATGACTATACCATTGCCACTTGTGATTATGGCACGCCATTTAGTGCGATGGTACAAAAAGATAATTTTTATGGCATGCAATTTCACCCCGAAAAATCAGGTAAAATTGGGGCAAGATTATTGCAAAATTTTATTGAAAATATTTAAAGCCACTTAAATTAGACAGTAGCCCAAAAAGTATGCCAAACTAGGTTTTCCGTTCGCCCTGAGCTTGTCGAAGGATGTCAAGGAAAACCGTCATGGGCAGGCATGGCTCACCACGAACGGTTTTCCTTATAGCATACTTTTTAAAACAAACTAATATTTCAAAAATTAGGAAAATTTTATGACAACACCAATCATTATCCCCGCCCTTGATTTAATTGATGGGCAAGTGGTACGCTTACACCAAGGCGATTATGGCAAACAAACCACTTATACATATAATCCCATTGATAAATTTGCCGAATATGTGAATGATGGGGCAAGTTATTTGCACCTTGTGGATTTGACAGGGGCAAAAGACCCAACGAAACGCCAAATTACCCTGATTGAACAAATCATTAAATCTACCAATGCCGAAGTGCAAGTGGGGGGCGGTATTAGAAGCGAAGATGAAATAAAAGCCTTGTTTGATATTGGGGCAAAACGAGTGGTAATTGGCTCAATGGCAATCAAACAAAAAGACACCGTAAAAGATTGGTTTAAAAAATACGGTGCTGATAAATTCGTTTTGGCACTTGATGTGAATATCATTGATAATCAAAATTTTATTGCCATTAGCGGTTGGCAAGAAAATAGCGGTGTATTATTAGAAGCGATTATTGATGAATATCTAGAAGTCAGTCTTAGCCATATTCTTTGCACCGATATTAGTAAAGACGGCACATTATCAGGCAGTAATGTGGCATTATATCAAAACCTAACCAAGCAATATCCCACGCTTAATATCCAATCATCAGGCGGAATTGGCAGTCTTGATGACATTAAAGCCATAAAACAAACCAACGTTTTTGGCATTATCGTGGGGCGTGCGTTATTAGAAGGCAAGGTGGATTTGAAAGGGGCGATACAATGCTAACGAGCCTAACCAAAAGAATCATCGCTTGCCTTGATGTCAAGGACGGGCAAGTGGTCAAGGGCGTGCAATTTCGCAATCATGAGACCATTGGCGATATTGTAGAGCTTGCCAAACGCTATGCCGATGTGGGCGTGGACGAGCTCGTGTTTTATGACATTACTGCTTCATCGGACGGTCGCACGGTGGACAAATCGTGGGTGGAGCGAGTGGCACAGGTCATTGACATTCCTTTTTGTGCGGCGGGGGGCATTCGCACGCTCACGGACGCTGAGACGCTGTTTAATTATGGGGCGGACAAGGTGTCAATCAACTCGCCTGCCCTTGAAAATCCTGACTTTATCAGCTGTCTTGCCAAGCGGTTTGGCGTGCAAGCGGTGGTGGTGGGCATTGACAGTTGGTACGATGACAGCACCGACACCTACTGGGTCAATCAATATACAGGCGATGAAACCAAAACTCGCAAAACCCAATGGCAAGTCATCGATTGGGTTAAAGAAGTGCAAGCCCGTGGGGCAGGAGAGATTGTGCTGAACATGATGAACCAAGATGGCGTACGACAAGGTTATGATTTGACTCAGCTTGCCCTTGTCAAAGCCCACTGCACCGTGCCACTCATCGCCTCAGGCGGAGCAGGGCAGATGAGCCATTTTTATGACGTGTTTAACATTGACATTGATGGGGCATTGGCGGCAAGCGTGTTCCATAAGGGCATGATTGACGTGGGTGAGTTAAAGGCGTATTTGAAAGATAAGGGCATTGCGGTGCGTCCTGTTTGATGGCAATAAAAGGGGCGTATTTTGAACCGACCCCCAAAT
>NZ_MXAN01000059.1:376-16468 GCF_002027545.1 Moraxella lacunata | reverse complement strand
ACTTTTGGGGTGCGGTTCAAGTTGGCACTTGTTTTGAGTTGGTTGATGTTGCCTTTGTTAAAAGCGTCAGGATTGGTTTCATGGATGGCGGTCATCACTTCATTAACACTCATGTTGTTTGCTTGTGCAATGACGTTCGCAATACTCCACAAGCTATCGCCTTGTTGCACAACATAAGTCGCTTGACCTGACTGGGATTCGGTAGGTGCTGTTGTTTGGGTTTGCTCAGGTTGTGATGCGGGTTGTTCTGCCATGGTGTCTTGGGCGATGAATGGCTCATCAAACGTTGGAGCGGTAGGCGTCGGCGGTACTTGCCCAGCAGGGTATACACGACGCACTATCTCTTCGGTTAGGATATCAACTTGTCTGTTGGTGCCTTCAGGGGTGATTTGTGATAATACCGCTTCTTCTTTGGAGATGATGTTGCCTTCGCTGGTGCCTATGGCGGTGGGCACAGGTTCGAGTACAGGGGTGCCTTGAGTAATGACCTGTGTTATTGGTTCGTCAAACTGCATGAAGTCATCAGGTGTTTCGGTGATGGGGCTGGTTTCGGGTAGGTTGGGTCGGGTCTCAGCGGTCACTACCTGCGTTACTTTGTCTTCAGGTAGGGTGAAAGCATTGGTAGCAGGCAAAGGCATGAGCAAGGTCTGTGGCTCAATGATTTGCTCGCCGTTGTTATTTAAGTTTAGTACGACATCAGCAAAGGGTGTGCTGATGGGTTGGTTGGAAGTTAGGGTGATTTGACCTGCGTTGTTTGATGTGGGTGTAAAACTCACCGAAATCTGAGCATCGGGGCTAAGACCCATCTGGCGATAGATGTCGTTACTGGCGACAGATGCATGGAAGTTTGCCGCATCAATATTGGTAACATTTATCGTGGCAGATAAAGGCTCATGTTGTGCCGATGTGATGTTGGCTTGACCTAGATTCATGGCAGAAGCATTTAGGCTTACCATACCAAACAACGAAGCAAGCACTGCTTGATAAATAAAAGTAGTGCGGTGAGTTTTATGCCAAGACATAGTTATCCTTTAAAGGGTTGTCAATAATGAATAAAAAGAGACCGTCAAATAAACGGTTTTATGGTGCATTTATAACAAAATATGGCAAAAAATGCTAGCTTATTTTGATAATTTGCAAATATATGGTATTAAAATGTAGGCAAGCGGTAAGATTTTTGCAAAACTTTACAATATCTGCAAAAACCAAAACCGCTCAACCTAACAACATTCTGCTTGGGTAGGCTAAGCAGATTTAAGGGTTAAATACGCCCTTGAATGATGGCAAGCATACGGCGAAGTGGTTCGGCAGCCCCCCACAGTAGTTGGTCGCCCACGGTAAAGGCAGTCAAATACTCGCCACCCATGTTCATCTTACGCAGACGACCGACCGCCACATTTAGCGTACCTGTTACCGCCACAGGGGTCAGGCGTGCCATGCTGTCGGGTTTGTTGTTAGGGACAATGTCAAGCCAGGGGCTTTTTGCATCAATCAAAGCCTTTTCAATCTCGTCAAGTGGAATGTCTTTTTTGAGCTTGATGGTCAAGGCTTGGCTGTGGCAACGCATTGCTCCGATACGCACACAGATGCCGTCAATATTGATAAGCTCGCTATCAGCCTTGCCTAGGATTTTGTTGGTTTCGGCTTGACCTTTCCACTCTTCACGGGATTGACCGTTGTCAAGCTGACTGTCAATATAAGGGATTAGACTACCTGCAAGCACCGCCCCAAAATGCTGTTTTGGAAACTCATCCGAACGCTGAGTATCAGCGATGGTGCGGTCAATCTCCAAAATGGCAGAGGCAGGGTCGGCAAGTTTGTCCGCCACGCTATCACGCAGTACGCCCATGCCAGAGATAAGCTCACGCATGTTGTTGGCTCCTGCACCGCTTGCTGCCTGATAAGTCATGGCAGACACCCACTCAACCCAATCACGGCGGAACAGCTCACCGATTGCCATCAGCATAAGGGATACGGTGCAGTTACCACCAATAAAGTCTTTTTTGCCGTCTTTTAGGGCAGTATCAATGACATCACGATTGACAGGGTCTAAGATGATGATGGCATTGTCGTCCATACGCAGTGAGCTTGCCGCATCAATCCAGTAACCATCCCAGCCACTTTCACGCAAGGCAGGGTGTACCGCTTTGGTGTAGTCGCCCCCTTGACAGGTGATAATTGCATCACATTTGGCAAGCTCATTGATGTCGTTTGCGTCTTTTAATGTGCTATCGCTCTTGATTTTGCCACCAAAATCAGGGGCGTTGCCACCTGCATTACTGGTTGAAAAAAACACAGGAGTGATATGCTCAAAATCATTTTCTTCAATCATGCGGTTCATGAGTACCGAACCAACCATGCCACGCCAGCCCACAAGACCGACCGTTAATTTATCTGCCATAATTAACACCTTAAATTTATTAAAAAGTTGTAACCCATAACTATGCCTTTTTTGGGCAAAAAAAGCAAGTGTTTTTGTTAAATTTCATAAATTTTCCAGTAAACATCAGTAAAACTGATAAGTTTTCACACAAATGTCGGCAATCGCTTACAAAATTTTAGGCATTTTACCAATGGTCAGCGATGGGCAGAATTTTTATAATACACAAAAATATGGTGATAAAATCGATGATAAAATCAAGAAAAAAACCAGGATAATAGGAACTAAATCGCCGTTAGGAATGGCAAGGAAAATTCATTTTAATCTTACCCACACCCAGCTTAGTGATAAGCTGGGTTTATTTTTGTGTGGTTTGAGACATGCCTGTTTTTGGTGTGTAAGCAAGAAAAGGTTTAACCGTCTTTATGCAAAAATAGAATGAAATTGTAGGCATTGCAACCTAGGGCGTGCCTACCATTGATAACATTTTTATAAAATAAGATGAAAATTTAACGTTTTAATCCATTTTTTATTGCAAATACAAAAGGTAGGCAAGCCCCGATAACAGGTCTATGATAAATGACCAAACGGGATAATAAAAATGCAAACACTCCAAAAATTGCCAATAGCAAATAAATCACCCAATGTGGAAAATTGGCAAAGGGACTATTTAACCCCAACCCAAAAATCTCATTGATAAGCAATAACAAACATCACCAAACAAGAAACCATGATGACAAATACCGCCATACGTCTTTGGCGGTAGTAGGTTAGGGGGTAGGTTGAATTATTCATAAAATTTCACGATATATGATGATGATTGGTAGGCTTTATGTTATAATTCGCAAACCTTATTTATTCTACCACATCTTTGTTGATGTGGTTTATTTATCGGTTGTCATCGCCCATTTTATCATCGACCATTCATCAGCTCATGAATCTACCCCATTTTTTTGAAAAAATCCTAAATGATTTGTACCAAAGCGTGTATGTGTCGCTTGGCGGTTCGCTCGACGATGAGACCCTAAACTGGACAGAGCGGGGCATGGCTGTTGCCAGTATTAGCATTAAGATATTGATTTTATTGGTGATTATTGGCTTTTTTTATTGGCTGTTGGTCTATTTATTAAAGCATTGTCGCCGTCCGCTACACCTATCACAGCGTCATGTTTGGATTGCTCGGGCGGTACTGCGTTATACATGGTTTGTGGTGAGCTTGCTGGCGGTGATGACGCAGATTGGCACGCAGGCGGAGACCATCAAGGCAACAGCAAAAGCGGCGACTTGGGCGGGATTTTATTATGTGCTGTGGGCGGCCAGTGGGCAAATGGTTGCCAGAGTGTTACGTTACTATGAACTCAATGCGTCCATTGAACAACTGCTCAAAAACTTGATTTTGGTGCTGATTATCGTTTTTGCTTTGGCGAGCGTACTCGCCCAGTTTGGTTTTGATATTGTATCCTTGGTGGCAGGTTTGGGTATTGTGGGTTTGGCAGTGGGTTTTGCCGCCCAAAGCACGCTTGCCAACTTCATCGCGGGCATTACCATTTTGATAGAGCAGTCGTTTCAAGTGGGCGACTGGATTCGGCTTGGCGACAAAGAAGGACGAGTGGTCAAAATCTCCCTGCGAGCCACGCAAATCCTTGACCGTGATAACATCATTATCATCATTCCCAATTCGACCATGTCATCATCAGAAGTGATTAACCTAACGTCCAAAAAGATGATAAGATTTGATGTTAAAGCAAGAATTGGCTTATATGATGATGTCGCCCACGCCAAAGAAATCATCATCAAAACATTAAGCAAAGATGAAGTGATTTTAAAACACCCAGCCCCTATGGCGACCGTGAGTGAAGTGGGCGAATATGCCATTTATTTTATTGTGCGTTTTTGGGTTGCCCCATTATCGGTTGCCCGTATTCCGATTATCAAAGAAAACATCAATGAGCGTATTAAACAAGCCTTAGACGAAGCAGGATTTGAAACCCCTTATCCTTATCAAGAGATATTATTTAACCGCTCAGATGATAAAGAAAAACGCTTGGCAATGATTCATCAAGCATTGGATAAAAATATCAATGACAAAGAAGAAGATGTAGAGATTGCCATAAAAAGCAGTAACAATTAATTAAATAAACTGGTGTTATTTATACAATTATTTGTAATTTAAATTGATAATAACAAGCAATCATCTTGACAATGGCACTAACATCATTTTGCCCCGCCCATTTACCCTGCTAAACATCACCCCAAAAACAACAATTGCCACTACCATACCCGTCCCAAATTATGCTATAATACTTGGTTTACCCAAACCCCTTACCAAAATTCTTATCAAAAATTCTTATCAAATAAGCCCACACCATGCCAAAACTACCCTTTGCCGATTTTACCCCCACCGCCTTTGATGTTGTCATCACCTGTGCGGACAGTCTTGAAAATGCCTTATTGATAGAGCTTGATCTATTTGGGCTGGCAGGGCAGATTGTGCGGACGGGGCGGGTGCGTGTGGGCGTGTCGCTTGCCGACTTTTACAAAATTTGCCTATATAGCCGAGTGGCAAGCCGTGTGTTATTACCCATTGGCGAGTATTATTTTCGCCAAAAAACCCAAACCATAAACCAAGTGCGTGAAAGTGGCGGTAAAAAAACCACCCGCACGGTAGAGACCAAAGTCATTGACGAAGACGTACCCACCGCCTTGTATGAGTTCGCCAGTCGCTATGATTGGACTGGCGTGTTTGGCGTGGATAACACCTTTGCCATACGCCTATCCACCGACAAACGCCTGTCGGTAAACCAACAATTTGCCACCTTGCGTATCAAAGACGCTGTCGCTGACTGCTTTAACAAAAAATTAGGCGAGCGACCAAACGTGGACAAATCCCCTGATTTTCATATTTACGCCCACGCCACAGGTGAGCTTGCCGAGCTGTATCTTGACCTATCAGGCACGAGCCTGCACCGCCGTGGCTATCGTGTGGCGAACACGGACGCTCCTTTAAAAGAAAATTTGGCAAGTGCGTTGCTTTATGAATGCAACTGGCACAAGGGCGAGCATACCGCCATTATTGACCCCATGTGTGGCTCTGGCACGCTCATTACCGAAGCCTTACTCATGAAAACTGCCTACCCTGTGGGCATTGACAAAAAAGCAAGCGATTTTGGCTTTTATCATTGGCAATACCACGATGATGAGCTGTGGCAAACCCTTGCTGGTAAAGCCTTGGACGATTTTCATGCCAACCTTGCAAGCCTAGAACAAGCCCTTATCAAAGGCGACTTTACCGCCCTTGCCCTAGACGCTGACACTCATGCCGTGCGTGCCTGCCACAAGAACCTGATAGCGTCCGCCCTTGCCCCCATTGCCGAGTACGTCCGCCTAGAACAGCGACCGCTTGCCACCGCCAAAGCCGTGCTGAGCGAGCTTGCCACCGCCTATCCACTTGTCATCACCAATCCCCCCTATGGCGAGCGACTGGGCGAGAGCGATTTTATCAAGCCTTTGTATCACGGCTTGGGGCTTATCGTGGCGGACGGTTTGCGTCATGTGGGGCGTGCGGACATGGCGGTGCTGGCAAGCCACATTGAACACGCCGACACCTTGCCGATTGCCGAGCCAAACACCCTAAAATGCCATAACGGAGCATTGACTGTCTATTTTCGTCATGGGGCGGTAGAATTTGCCAAAACCGACCGTTTGGCACATGAATTGATTGTCAATTTTAATAAAAAAGAAATTGATAATCCTGATAGCCAAGAATTTATCAACCGCTTACAAAAAAATATCATCAATCTAAAAAAACACGCCCAAAAAAACAATATCAGCAATATGCGAATTTATGACGCTGATTTGCCAAATTATAATGTGGCGATTGATATTTATGGCGATAAAATTCATGTGCAAGAATATGCTCCGCCAAAACAAATTCCCACCGATGTCGCCAAAGCCCGTTTTAATTTGGTGTTATCCGCCATTCGTGATATTTTTAATGTCCACCGTGAAAGTATTTTTATCAAAACACGCATGAGACAATCAGGTAATGACCAATATACCAAAAATATTAAAGAAGATAATCAAAAATCCAAAAAAATGTATGTCGCTCACGAGCATGGGGCGTATTTGTATGTCAATTTTACCGATTATTTGGATACAGGATTATTTATTGACCACCGTAATATTCGTGAAATGATAAAAAACGCCAGCCGTGGCAAACATGTCTTAAATCTATTTGCCTATACTTGTACCGCCAGCGTGCATTCAGCAATGGGCGGAGCAAAGTCGGTAACGAGTGTGGATTTGTCTGCCAATTATCTAAATTGGGGTAAGCAAAATTTTGCCCTAAACGGACTTGATTTGACTGCTACGACGTCAGATAATACGCCAAAATATCAATTCATCGCCACCGATGTGTTTGACTGGTTAAAAAATAACACCGAGCAGTTTGAGGTGATATTTATTGACCCACCCACCTTTTCAAATTCTAAAAAGTTTAAGGGGACGTTTGACGTACAGCGAGACCATGTCGCCTTGATTAGCCGTGCCATGAATCGCCTTGCCCCAAATGGTGTGTTGTATTTTAGCAATAACTTTACCAAATTTGTGTTAGACGATGAAATCAAGGCTCGCTATGACGTAACGCCAATCACCGATAAAACCATTGGCGTGGATTTTAATCTTAAAAAACCCATTCATCAAAGTTTTAAAATCACGCACAAAAATCAAATGATGAAAGTGTATGAATTTGAAAGTGCGTTTGATACGGTGAATGACGATTGGCAAGATGAAATAAACGGTTATCATGATAAAAAGAGCCATGATAAAAAGAGTGATATAAAACATTCAAAAGACAGAGAGTTTAAAAAGTCTTTTGATAAATCTTTTGAAAAGTCTTTTGATAAAAAATTTGATAAATCAGACAATTCACGATTTAAAAAAGATGACAAAAAAGACAACTTTAAAAAAGATAGTTTTAAAGACAGTTTTAAAGGCAATGGCAAAAAGTCATTTGATAAAAAATTTGATAAATCTGATAAGTCATTTGATAAAAGACAAACAGGCAAAGACAGATTTCATGATAATGAACCTGTGAAATCAGATAAGCCAAAAGTACGCTATGAAAAGATTGATGGTAAATTGGTTGCCACACCCATAAATAACGCCCAAACCAACCAATCAAACCAACCCAAAAAATATGTGCTAAAATCAAAATCATGATGAAATGATTGATGTACCAAACCAAGTAGCAAAAAATTGAGAAACAGCCATGACCAACAGCCAAACCCTAAACGATGAAACCCTAAACGATGTAGAAAACCATGCCCAAAGCATTCATGCCTTATCTGCTGACAGCGACCGACAAACCAATACCAATGACGATGATGAGCATGAATTTGATGATGGCATCAAATCCGCCCGCTTTAAAAAACTACAAAAGAAACTGCGTAAAGAAGTATCATGGGCGATTCGTGATTTTAACATGATTGAAGACGGCGATGTCGTCATGGTGTGTATCTCAGGCGGTAAGGACAGCTTTACGCTCCTTGATATTTTACTGTTTTTAAAACGCATTGCTCCGATTGATTTTGATGTCGTGGCGGTCAATCTTGACCAAAAACAGCCCAATTTTCCAGAACACATCCTGCCTGAATACCTATCTAAGCAGGGCATTGCACATTATATCCTAGAAAAGGACACTTATAGCATCGTAAAATCAGTCGTGCCAGAGGGCAAGACTTACTGTTCAGCTTGTTCACGTCTAAGACGGGGCTCGCTGTACGGCTTTGCCAAGCAAATTGGGGCAACCAAGATTGCTCTGGGTCATCACCGTGATGACATTTTGGCAACATTCTTTTTAAATTTATTTCATGGTGGCAGTCTAAAAGCCATGCCCCCTAAGCTGTTATCTGATGATAAGCAAAATGTGCTTATTCGTCCGCTTGCCTATGTTGCTGAAAAGGACATCATCAAATATGCCAATTATAAACAATTTCCCATTATCCCTTGCGGTCTGTGTGGTTCACAAGAAAACCTGCAACGGGCGATGATAAATGACATGCTTCGTGAATGGGACAACGCCCATCCAAAGCGTTTGGCAAGTATGTTTAAGGCGTTACAAAATGTCGCCCCAAGCCAGCTTGCTGACCGAGAACTGTTTGATTTTGAAAGCCTAAAAACCAAGCGGACAGACGATAAAAGACTGTTTGAGGGCGATAACATTCAGGTGGGTATGGCGGACAAACTTGCTGATATTGGTTTGCCAACTGCTCCACAGGTGCAGACCTTTAATCCCAAATTTAGCAACAAAATTCCAACGATAAATCCTGTTATTGATTGATTGTGAGCCGAGCATGATAATAAAAGCACTGTTTATCATATTACTGCTGATGTGTGTGGGCGTTCAAGGTATGTTTATCTATCTGCTTGGCGGTTATGACCCACACGAGTTAAACAAACTGCTCAGAATGTGGGAGAGTTTTGGCGTTGAGATTGTGCCTTATACGGCTTTTATGCTGTCAATCACACAAGCAAAAGCCATTTGGCTAATCCCAAAGCTTAATTTAATCATTGGCGGTATGGCAATCATTAAAAAAGAATGGCATATTGGGCTATTGGTGCTTGTGCTGTCTTTTTTAATCGCCTTAGCCTTTGTTTGGGCGATATATTCGCCAGCGATGATGATTTCCATAAGATGATGACTTCCATAAGTGGGTGATATTTTATTTCACTTTTTAATATCAAGAGTGGTAGGGTGCATACGCACCAATATACTATCAAATTTAAATCAATTTCAACAAAACCAAAAGGTAGTTTTATGACCATAGCAAATCTAAATGTCATGATTAGTAGTGATGAAATCGCCCAAAAAGTGAGCGAGCTTGGTAGACAAATCACCGCTCATTATGCAAGCAGTGATAAAGAGCTGATTTTAATTGGTCTTTTGCGTGGTTCGGTGATTTTTATGGCGGATTTATGCCGAGCGATTGATAAAGCACATGAGTTTGATTTTATGACAGCATCCAGTTATGCCAAAGGTACGGTATCTAGTGGCGATGTCAAGATTTTAAAAGATTTGGATGGTGATATTCGTGGTAAAGATGTGTTGATTGTTGAAGACATCATTGATTCGGGGCGTACATTATCCAAAGTTGTGGAAATTTTACAGACCCGTGAGCCAAATTCTATTGAACTGTGTACGCTAATTAGCAAGCCATCTCGCCGTGAGATAGACATGGACGTGAGATTTTTGGGTTTTGAGGTTGAAGACCGTTTTATTGTGGGTTATGGTTTGGATTATGAACAAAAATACCGCCATTTGCCCTTTATTGGTGAGATTGGGTTGTCATAACTTATTGATTTATATGGGATATGCCCATTACTTATAACATTTTCATAGAATATGGCTTTTACCAAAGATGGGCATGCCCTAACTTATTTTTAAAATTTTAAATAAATCGGGCATCATGTCCGATTTTTTGATGATGGTTTAACGATGATAGAGCTAGCCCAGCCGATTAATACGGCAAGTTTGATTTATGTACTTGATTTTATTGGGGTTATTGCCTGTGCGGTGGCAGGTACCATGCTTGCCATTAGTAAGGGTTTTGATTTGTTTGGCTGCATTTTGGCATCTATGGTCAATGCCATTGGCGGTGGGACGATTCGTGATGTCATGCTTGACCGATATCCCCTGTTTTGGATGATGGATTTAAATTATGTATTTGCCATCACACTGACATCCATCCTGTGCCAGATGTTTTTTCGTCCAACGGCACGCATGAATGGCGTGTTAAAGTTGTTTGACGCCATTGGGTTGTCGGCATTTAGTGTGATTGGGCTGACGGTGGCTTTATCAATGGGGGCGACACCGCTGATTGCTGTGATGATGGCGGTGATGACCAGTATCGCAGGCGGTATCATGCGAGACATGATTTGCCAAGAGTTGCCGATGGTACTGCAAAAGGAGATTTATATTACCGCCAGTATCTTGGGGTCGCTGACCTATCTGGGGCTAGGGCGACTGGGTGTGGTGGCGTGGCTGTGTGAGCTTGCCATGCTGATGGTGGTGTTTGGTGTGCGAATGCTCGCGGTGCGATATGATTGGCATTTGCCAAGCATTCGTATGGTGTAAGATACAAAAAAATAAACCCCAAGATAGGGGTTTATTGTTGGTTGGGATATGTCCTAATTTTTAGTGTCTAAAATGTCTCATGCCGGTAAACACCATAGCAATGCCATGCTCATCGGCGGCAGCGATGACTTCATCATCACGCATTGAGCCACCGGGTTGAATAATGCACTTAATACCAGCTTTGGCGGCGTTGTCAATGCCGTCTCTAAATGGGAAAAAGGCGTCCGATGCCATAACCGCCCCTTCAACAGGCAGTCCTGCATGTTCGGCTTTGATAACAGCAATGCGAGCGGAGTTCACACGGCTCATCTGTCCTGCACCGATACCGATGGTTTGGCGGTTTTTGGCATAGACGATGGCGTTGGATTTGACGTATTTGGCAACTTTCCATGCGAAAATCAAATCATCAAGCTCTTGCTCGGTGGGCTGTGCTTTGGTAACGACTTTTAGGTCGGATTTATCAATCATACCCAAATCCTGCTCTTGGACAAGCAGTCCGCCATTTACACGCTTATAGTCAAGCTGTGGGGTACGTTCGTTGATGTTTGGCAATTCGCCACAGGTCAGTACACGCACGTTTTTCTTGGCGGACGTGATGTCAAGCACACCGTCTGCCACGCTTGGGGCGATGATAACCTCGACAAATTGACGGTCGATGATAGCCTTGGCGGTCTCCACGTCTAGCTCACGGTTAAAGGCGATAATCCCACCAAAGGCAGACTCAGGGTCGGTAGCATAGGCTAGGTTATAAGCGTCCAAAATACCGTCAAGCGACACCGCCACACCGCAAGGGTTGGCGTGTTTGACAATCACGCAGGCAGGTTTGGCAAAGGATTTGACACATTCCAATGCCGCATCGGTGTCGGCGATGTTGTTGTAGGATAGCTCTTTGCCTTGCAACTGTTTGGCGGTGGCGATGGATGCTTCTGTTGTACCACTTTCTACATAGAAACTGGCGGTTTGGTGGGGGTTTTCGCCATAGCGGAGTTCTTGGGCTTTATTAAGTTGAGTGTTAAAGGTGCGTGGGAATTGGGTTTTGGCGGTGGCATCATCGCTTAATGTCTCACCTTTGTCCAGTAGTCTTGCCCCCAAAAAGCTCGCTATCATACCGTCATAACTGGCGGTATGCTCAAAGGCTTTAACCGCCAAATTAAAGCGGGTGCTGTCTGATAATTTGCCATCTGCTTTTAGTTCGTTGATGACGGTGGCGTAGTCGGCAGGGCTTGTGATGATACCCACATATTTGTGGTTTTTGGCGGATGAGCGTACCATGGCAGGGCCACCAATGTCAATATTTTCAATGGCATCGCTCATGGTAACGCCATCTTTGGCAACCGTTTGGGCGAAGGGGTATAGGTTCACCGCCACGATATCAATGGCATCGATGCCATGCTCTGCCATGATGTCGGCATCTAGCTCACGGCGACCCAAGATACCGCCATGAATCTTAGGGTGTAAGGTTTTGACTCGTCCGTCCATCATCTCGGCAAAGCCGGTGTGGGCGGAGACTTCTGTGGCAGGGACACCGTTGTTGGTCAAAAGCTTAAAAGTGCCACCAGTGGACAAAATACCAAAGCCTAAGGCGGATAATTCTTGGGCGAACTCTACAATGCCTGCCTTGTCAGAGACGGAGAGTAGGGCAAATTTTTTCATAAAAGTACCTTTTTAGGTTGCAAGGGTGGATAAAACGGAATTAAAAGTGGGATTAAAACAAAACGAAAACCCGCCAAAAAATGACGGGTGCAAAACATGGGGAAATTATAATAAGCCATGCGTTTTTAGCTTGGTGCGGAGCGTGCCACGATTTAGCCCAAGCATTTGGGTGGCCTTGGATTGGTTGTTGCGTGTGTGTCTCATGACCGTTACCAACAGGGGTCTTTCAAGCTCATGTAAAAAAATCTCATACATGTTGGTGGTGTTCTCGCCATTTAGGTGCATCAAGTAACTCTCCACCGCTTTTTTGACTTCATCGTGTAGCGGGGTGGTTTCTTGGATGGGGGGCGTGGGGGTCATCATAACAGCTCCTGTGTCTAACTTAACCTTGTCATTAGGGTGGCAGGCTAGGAAATATCTATCAATCGCTTGTCGGTAAGAATGGATATTTCCTTGAATTATTGTAAAACAATTACCATAATTTGACAAGTCATGGGGTGCTTGTAATGTTAAGCTGTATTATCTTATTGTTAATTCATGTTAAGAAATAATCACAATGTGGTAGGGCACGCCTGCCTTTTGTATTTGCAATNNTTTAAAAAAGCAGGGGAATCACATATTTTCATGTAAAAACGCCATTTTATCTCTATAAAATTTCTAAATGTTAAATTGTGTTATAAAAGTTCAACATGCCCTAATTTATCATCCAAGCCGATAGGGTAGGAGTTTCCCCTAACAGACCGATAAACCTAAGCGTCGGGTAACTTGGTATCATTGATAAAATGGCGTGACTGTTACCGAGCTTGCTTTGGGGGCAGAGTTTGCTGAGAGCATGACTCGCTTATGCTGATTGGCAAGCAGGGTGGTTTGAGATTCGCCAAGATAATCTTTGGTGTCCGCCACAAAATCTGCCACAACCACGCCATTGCCGTCTTTAAACTGCACCAGTAAATAAGGAAACAGCTGTTCTGAACTGGTTTTGTTGGTGATGTCAATGATGACGTCTTTTTGATTTTCTAAGGATGATGTGACTTCCAAGCCATTTAAATCTGCCGATGGAATGTTGCAAGGAACGACCCCGCAGACGGTATGAGCAAGGCTGGCGGTTTCGGGGTTTTTGGCAAGTTTATCTACATTAAACAGGGCATATTGTACTGCCAGTAGCCCAACGAGCAACAAACACCCGACAAGCCATAGTAACTGTGACCCTAAGGATTTTTTGCTGGCAAGTTGTTGGGCGGTGGGTTTGTTTGGCTGGATTTCTTTGATGCTGGTTGGTTTTTTGGGTTTGGGTGTGGCGACAGGAATGATGGCATCCAAATCCACGTTGTTTGTGGTAGAGTTGGTGTTGGTGGTTTGGGCAGTGCTGACAGGCTTGGTATCTTTGAGTAAATCGTCAGCCCAAGATTCTCCCCCTTCGCTGTCTGCCATCTCATCCTTGGTGCTTTTGGCGACTGTCGGAGCAAAGCTGATGTTGTCTTTTAAAAAGCTATCCAATTCATCATCAGAAAAACTCACGCCAGAGACAGCTTTGGGTTTGTTTTCTTCTACGCCATCCATTTCATCATGAATCATGCCTTCGGTGGGTGCAGGTTTGACACGTTTGGTGCGTTTTGGGGTGGGGCGTGCCACCGTTTGGGCTGTCTGAGCTGGCTGTGGATCAGGAGTTGCTTGTCTTTGAGCTTGGGCAGCAGGCGAGCTACTGACCAGATTGGCATTTAGAAAAAACACTTGCTGACACTTACCGCATTTGGCACGAGCATTGGGGTCGCCAAGTTTGGCGGTCGGCATGGGGTAGGTCGTTTGGCAATGGGGGCACTTAGTTTGGTTGCTCATGTTTTTGTTAAATCCAATTTAGACAAAGGTTGGATGATGATTTTTATATCATCAACATCGTATACACTATTTTGCTTTATGCTACTAAATTGTTACGCACTTGACAATTTTAATCCGCTCAGCTGTGCTTAATAGCGGATAAACGATACCAATGATGGTCTTCGCTGTTATCATAATGATAAGGTGTGTCAAGGTCAAAATAAGGCTGGTATGCCATCATGACATCATCAACTTGGTTCTCAATGAGTCCTGCCAAGACAATATTGCCTTTGTCTTTTAACAAGGTGGTAAAAAATGGAGCAAAGTGAATGAGTGGCTTGGCTAGGATATTGGCGGTGATGGTGTCAGCGAGCGTGCCATGTGTCTCTTGATGAGCCTTAAATTCTTCGGGCAAAAATACCAACATTTTGTCTTCAACGCCATTGAGCTTGGCGTTTTGGCGAGTGGCAAGCACCGCTTGGGGGTCAATATCGACCGCTAGCACCTGCTTGGCTCCAAGTAATAACGCCCCCACGCCCAAAATCCCCGAGCCACAGCCGTAGTCAATGATGACCTTGTCGGTCAAATCCTGCTCGGCAAGCCAGTCAAGGCACAGTCGTGTGGTGGCGTGATAGCCCGTACCAAAGGCAAGACCAGGGTCTAAGATAAGGTTGGTGGCACTCGGGTCGGGAGCGTCTAGCCATTCGGGGACGATCCATAGATTGCCAGCACACTGAATGGGCTTATAATAGGTCATCCACTCACGTGTCCAGTCCTTATCATCAAGTACCGACAGCCACACACGGCTCGCCCCCACTTCGGCGGCGATGTCATGGGCAAGGCTCTCAAAGTTGGTGCCATCAAATCGCCCATCGGTGTTGGTGTCAAAAATGGCAGTCAGTACCACATCGCCCCATAATGGCTCTTCACCAGGCATGGGTTCAAACAGCGGTTCATCGCCTGCGTCTTCTAGCAGGATGGAGACTGCTTCGGCTTCATAAAATAGTGCTTCGGCAAGTTCAACTTGCTCTTTGGTTAATTGTAGGTGAATTTGTTGCCATGCCATGAGATTTTCCTGTTCGTTGGTGTGCCAAATTGGTTGGCGAATACTGGGTAGGGTAAATATTTGGGTTTGGTGGTTATTTGGGGTCATCATCGGTCAAGATTGCCAAATCGTCTTTGCAAAGGTTGTCAATATTGGATTTGCAAAAATCAGGGTCAAGACGGCAGATGGCATTTTGCAACGCTTCGATGTGCTTATCTTGGGCTTGGATGTGAGTGAGTAGTTTGGCGATACTCGTTGCCACAGGGTCGGCACTGTTGGGGCTTAGCCCATAGGCGTTGAAACTGGCGTCATTGGTAGATTCTAGGCGGATACTCTTATCGGGGGTGCTGGGTTTGGGTGTGTCGCTTTTGATGTCATCGCCTGTTTCGGTGTTTTTGACGTTTTTGTCAATCATGCGAGCTGCTGAGCCGACCATGGTTGCCCCTGCGGGGACGGGCTTGACGACCACGGCATTTGAGCCGATTTTGGCGTTATCGCCCACGCTAAAACCGCCCAAGATTTTCGCCCCTGCTCCAACCACGACATTATCGCCAAGCGTGGGATGGCGTTTTGTGCCTTTCTCCCATGACACCCCGCCAAGTGTGACACCATGATATAAAGTCACGTCATCGCCAATCTCGGCTGTCTCACCGATGACGACCCCCATGCCATGGTCAATGAACAGACGTTTGCCAATCTTGGCAGCAGGGTGAATCTCAATGCCTGTCGCCATGCGTGTCAAGTGAGATAAACCCCTTGCCAAAAATTTGTGGTCAGCCTGCCACAGGGTGTGAGACGCACGGTGTAAGGTGCGAGCATGAATGCCTGGATAAGTCAGGGCAATCTCAATCTTAGTGCGAGCGGCAGGGTCACGTTCTAGCACCGCACTCAAATCATCATTGATGGCACAGGCTAGGCTTTTGAGTTTGGAATTTGTTAGCTTGGAAAAGATACTCATGGCAGATAACGCATTTTAAAATGGCTTATTCTACCATCAAAAGCTCGCTGAGTATAGGGTTTGTTTGATTTTTAAGATGTCTAAGTTGGGAAATTTTTAAGGGAAAT
>NZ_MXAN01000059.1:0-174 GCF_002027545.1 Moraxella lacunata | reverse complement strand
AAATTTTTAAGGGAAATTTTATTTAACATAATCCAAATTATTTATGCCTAATATAACGATGGGTTTTAAAAAGGGCATGGGTAAGGAAGCATGCCCATAAAACTTTAAAATTACGATACACTATACAAAATGAAAAAGTACCACGGTTTCCGTTCATGGCTTAGATACCATGAT
>NZ_MXAN01000058.1 GCF_002027545.1 Moraxella lacunata | reverse complement strand
AGATACCATGATACCCCACCTAAGTCAATGGTTTTTTAAGTATCTAGTATCTTACAAACTCACTTAAAGAGACTTGTTGTTCAAAGGGTGTTTGGGTTTTGATAACACCAAAACAGATATGTACCAATTTACGCATACAAGCACACAAGGCTTGCATTTTGGTTTTACCGTTTTGTTGTAATCGTTCATAAAATGCCTTAATGGTGCTATTATAACGAATGGCACTCATTGCAGACATATACAGCTTAGCACGCAAAGAGACTTGTCCTTGTTTGGACAGTTTGGTTGCTCCCTTAAAGACACCTGACTGTCTTTGTTTGGGTATTAAGCCTAAAAACGAAGCCATCTGTGAGGCTTTTTTAAATTGTTTGGTATGTATTAAGCATACCACTTCTTTGGCAATAACAGAACCAATGCCGTCAATGGTTTCAAGTAAGGTTTTGTCTTGCTTTAAACTTGGGTGTTTGTCAACAAAGTCATCAATGTCTTTGGTGAGTTTGGCAATCTGCTCTTGAAGGACATTGATGACTGTTTGCATTGACGCCTTAACCAAATCGGGCAGATTGGGTGATAAGAGTAACTCTTGTCGGTTTTGCTCTCGTTGCAAATCTTCTTTGAGTGCTTCTAGGCGAGCTAGTAGAGCTTTTAGCTGTTTGGCTTCAATGCTAGGTGCTACCCAAACCTCAGGCTTGTGGCTATAACCATACCTTGATAAAATGATGCTGTCTTTTTTATCAGTTTTATGGATTACCCCCAAACTGTCTGCAAATTTGCGGACATAGCTAGGATTGACAATGCTTTGCTTGATGTTATTATCATCAAGAAACTCACTTAGGTGTTCATGATAAACCCCTGTTGCTTCTAGGATGATGTGTGGTTCATCAAGATGATTGCTGACATTGGTTTTTAACCAAGCAATAAATCAAAGCCTGCTTTGTTGTTGTTAAAAACCTTGGTTTTTACTTTGTTGGTGCTTGGGTTTATAAATGCAACATCAAACTTTGCTTTGCTGATGTCTATGCCAATATAGTGTATCATCTGTCTCTTGCCTTGTTTATGCAGTGTCTGTTTT
>NZ_MXAN01000057.1 GCF_002027545.1 Moraxella lacunata | reverse complement strand
TTTTGGGGTGCGGTTCATAATCATATCGCCCTTATTTTTAAATCGTTTTTATTTTAAGCCATCTTTAATTTGTTAAATGACTTTATACAAATTTTAAATGTCCGCTTTTTTTGGGTGGCTCGTCATCGTCATCGCCGTCATCGTCATCGCTGTCGTCTATGTCATCAGGGTCATCAGGTGGGGTGTAGCCGTCATATTCGCTGGGGTCAAAGAAAAAGCCTTCGCTGGGGTCTTCTTTGGCATAAATCCCTACCACTGCCTGCATGGGTATCCAGATGTCTTTTGAGACACCACCAAACCGCCCTTGAAATGATAAGCCGTCATTGTCAATCAAAAGATTATTGGTGGCTTGATAAGATATGGCAAGCACCAATTTGCCGTCTTGGGCGTATTCGGTAGGGGCGAGTAGCTCAGGGTGGGTGGCATCTGTCATGAGATATGGGGTAAAGCCGTTGTCTGTTAGCCATTCATGCATGGCACGAACAAAGTAGGGGCGTTTGGGGGTAAGCATGGTTATGTCCTTGTTATTGGTTAAAGTAAATTGATGAATGTTAAATTATTAAAAATCATCATCGCTATAAACAGCAGGGGTGATGAGTGTCTTTTGAAAACTCGCTCTTGCCGATAGGCGTGCTTGATATGCCAGTAGCGGTTTGCACAGTTTGGCAGGTAAATGAATGCCTAGCATTGGCAAGCGGTGCAAAAGTGGCAATAGTAACACATCACACAGCCCAAACTCATCTTGCATAAAATAGTCATGACGAGCAAATAGGGGCGAGAGCGTGATGAGCGAATCGGTCAAGGTTTTTTTGGCGTGGGTCGCTTCTGCTGGATTAAAGCTGTCAGGATGAGTCATTAAAATCCGCCCAAGCGAGAGCCAGTCTTGACGCAGTCGCCAAGCCAACTGACGCACCTTTGCCCGCTCTTTGGGGGTGGGTGGCAGGAGTTTATTGGCACCGTGCCGTTCTTCTAAATATTCAAAAATCACCATCAGCTCATACAATGCCAAATCCCGTCCCACAAGTACAGGCAGGGTGTTGTAAGGGTTTAGCTCGGCAAGATATTCGGGTCGCTCATCGGGCAGGTAGGCAAATTGATGATTCACGCCTTTTTCTTCTAGCAAAAACCGCACCACATGGCTGTCATAGCCATCGTCACCATAGAGTAGGAACTGGGTGGGTAAAAGATGAGAAAAATCTGCCATGATGTGAATGAGTCTGTTTTTGGGTGTTAAGTGTAACAAAAATTTTGGTAAAAGTGTGTAAATTTTGTCAATAAAAAAGACCGATGTGTATCGGTCTTTTTGGTCGGTGCTGGCTTATTTAACGTCTTTCCAGAATTCTTTGTTAAGTAGATATACTGGAATGAGTAGCACAAGCAAGAACAGTAGCACGAATGCACCATAGATTTTACGCTGATGACGGACAGGCTCTGCCATCCATGCCATGAAGTTCACTAGGTCGCCCACACGAGCTTCATACTCTTCTTTGCCAAGCTCTTTTTGCATGTTGTGTAGCACATGGGGCATGGCAGCATTGGCAAGCACTAGGTTGTTAGCACCCCAAGGACGGCTTGGGTCTTCGTAGAATGACAGTAGGTAGGTGTATACCCAGTCATCGCCACGCAGACGGGTTTCTAGCGACAAGTCTGGCGGTGCCGCACCAAACCATAGAGCCTGAGTATCAAGGTCAATTTCAGCGGTCACGTGGTCACCGATTTGGTCGGTGGTTACCATGAGATATTTTTCCATGAGCTCTGGTGGGATTTCTAGGTCTTGGGCGATGCGTGAATGACGCACATACTGGGCTGAGTGACAGCCCACGCAGTAGTTCATGAACGTTTGGGCACCACGTTGTAGCGAGCCTTTATTGGTTAGGTCAATGGGAGCTTTGCTGCATTCTAGGGTGACTTTGGTACCATCGGCTTCGGTGAACTCGCCACAACCATGACCGCCTGCTGCTAGGGCAGATGACGATGCCATCATGCCACTTGCCAGTAGGAGACCAGCACCAAGCGATTTTAGAGTAAATGCTTTCATTAGTGACCTCCTCCTGTGACACGTTCGGGTGGTTGCTTGCACGTCTCCATGGTGGTATAGAACGGCATGAGAATGAAGTACAAGAAGTATAAAATGGTACAAATACGAGCAACAAGCGTACCTGTTGGTGTAGAAGATACCCCACCAAGATAGCCTAAGATTAGAAAGCTCACCACAAAGATGGCCAATGCAATCTTAGACAAAATACCTTTGTAGCGGATGGATTTTACAGGTGAGCGGTCAAGCCACGGCATGACAAACAAGATGGCAATCGCACCAAACATCACAATCACACCAGGTAGGGCAGAGCCGAACATGGATGGTGTGGCACGAAGCATGGCATAAAATGGCATGTAGTACCAAACAGGAGCGATGTGAGCGGGTGTTTTTAGAGCGTTGGCAACTTCAAAGTTGGGTTTTTCTAGGAAATAACCACCACCTTCTGGGGCGAAGAATACCACCGCAAAGAAACACATAAAGAACACCACAATACCAACCATGTCGTGTACGGTGTAGTAAGGATGGAAAGGTACGCCATCTAGTGGTACGCCATTTTTGTCTTTGAGTTTCTTAATTTCGATACCATCTGGGTTGTTAGAGCCGACATGGTGCAAGGCAACTAAGTGCATAAATACCAAGCCAACCAATACCAAAGGAATTGCCACAACATGCAGGGCAAAGAAACGGTTTAGGGTAATGCCTGAGATGATGTAGTCGCCTTTGACCCACTCAGCCAAACCGTCACCGATAAAAGGAATGGCGGCAGGTAGGTTTAGAATCACCTGAGCACCCCAAAATGACATGTTGCCCCAAGGCAGTAGATAACCAAAGAAACCTTCTGCCATGAGACACAGATAAATCGCCATGCCGATAATCCACACCAATTCACGGGGCTTTTTATAGGAGCCATACATCAGACCACGGAACATGTGTAGATAGACGACCACGAAGAAAGCGGATGCCCCTGTGGAGTGCATGTAGCGAATGAGCCAACCGCCTTTGACATCACGCATGATGTATTCAAGTGAAGCAAATGCTCCTTCGGCACTGGGGTTAAACATCATGGTTAGCCAAATACCTGTCACCAATTGGTTAACAAGTACGACCATGGACAATACGCCAAAGAAATACCAAAAGTTAAAGTTCTTTGGTGCGTAGTATTTGGACATATGGTATTCATAAGTCTCTGTCGCAGGAAAGCGAGCATCAACCCAGCCCATAAATTTCTTAGCGATACTCATGTTATGCCTCCCCAACGGTCAAGATGGTGTCTTCAATCTTGTAGATAGGTACAGGTAGGTTCAAAGGTGCAGGCATGCTACTATAAACACGACCAGCTAAGTCGTACATAGAACCATGACAGGGGCAAAAGAAACCGCCCATCCAGTCAGCACCACCTAAGTCCGCCGCACCAACTTCGGGTCGGAATATGGGGGCACAACCTAAATGCGTACACACGCCCTCAACAACCAATATCTCAGGCTGAATAGAACGTGTTTCGTTTTTGCAGTTGTCAGGCTGTACAGACCCGTTAGACTCAGGGTCGGCAAGCTTCGGAGCTACCTTGCTTAGGTTGGCAAGCATATCTTCGGTACGTTTGACAACAAAGATAGGTTTGCCACGGTATTTTAACGTAATCATCTGCCCATTTTCGATGCTGGCGATGTCAGTGACAACGGCGGCACCTGCGGCTTCCGCTTTGGCACTTGGATACCAAGAACGCACAAATGGGGTGGCTATTGCACCGACACCAACTGCACCAACGGCAGCAGTGGACGCAATCAGGACTCTACGGCGTTTAACATTCACGCCTTCGGCATGGCTCATTAAAACTTCCTCCAGAAAATGAATGGGGGTTATCCCATACTGGGTGTGTGGTTATGATAAAACAGTTTTATCAAAAAAACCACATTTGCTGTGCCTATTTTTCTAAACATGACTATTTTAAGCTATTTTTGTAATAAAATAAATCGTTCTTTTACAAAGTTGTGAAAAAAATCCATAAAAATTGTCATGAATTTACAAAAAAGTTTAAAATTGTATGAAAATTAGACAAGACCCACTAAAATACTCAACTTTATTTGTAACTTTATGTAATTTTTTGTTACTATTGATTAAAATAAAGAATCTCTATCATGCATTAATAATAAGATTTTTTATCAATTGTGAATTTATCTAACAATGAAAAATCTATATCAAATCAAGTTATTTTAATCAAGAATAACACATATAAAAAAACTCTCGAAGTTCGAGAGTTTTTTGAAAACGCAAAAATTAACGTTTTGAGAATTGTGGGCGTTTACGAGCTTTGCGTAGACCCAATTTCTTACGTTCAACTTCACGAGCGTCACGAGTCACAAAGCCAGCGGCTTTTAGAGCAGGTTTTAGTGTTTCGTCTGACTCAATCAAGGCACGAGTAATGCCGTGACGGATAGCACCTGCTTGACCGCTTGCACCACCACCAGTAACGGTGATATATAGGTCATATTTGTCGGCAGATTCTAGAAGTTCTAGGGGCTGACGCACAACCATGCGAGAAGTCTCACGACCAAAGTATTCGTCTAGGCTTTTGCCGTTGATGACGATGTTACCAGTGCCTTTTGACAAGAAGACACGAGCGGTAGAAGTCTTACGACGACCTGTTCCGTAATTCTTTTCCATGTGTATCTCCTTAGATGTCTAGTACTTTTGGGGCTTGGGCGGCATGTGGGTGTTCAGTACCCGCATACAGTTTTAGCTTTTTAATCATCGCATAGCCCAAAGGACCTTTTGGTAGCATGCCTTTAACGGCTTTGTGTAGCACGTCTTCTGGCTTGTGAGCAAGAAGTTTGGTAAAGTTGGTCTCTTTGATACCGCCAGGATAGCCTGTGTGGCGATAGTATTTTTTGTCCTGAGCTTTTTTGCCAGTAACAGCGATTTTGTCAGCATTGATGACGATGATGTAATCACCAGTATCAACGTGGGGGGTGTACGATGGCTTGTGCTTGCCACGTAGACGAGAAGCAATCTCAGAGGCTAGGCGACCTAGTGTTTTGCCTTCTGCGTCCACGACATACCAGTCATGTACAACCTCAGCGGGTTTGGCGCTAATAGTAGTAGTCATATAAAACCTATTTAGTTACGTTTGAGAGTACACAAATAAAAAAGCCCAAAGGCTTGATTTTACTTGCTTTGTGAGTTGGGAAACGAAGGGCTCTCAAAAAACAGCGGTCATTATAACCAATCAAACATAAAAAAGCAATGAAAATTTGAGATGAATTTACAAAATAAACTTCCTCAAAACCAGTTTTCCGTTCGCCCTGAGCCATGCCTGCGGGTGTCGGAAAACCGTTATGGGCAGGCATAGCTCGCCACGAACGGTTTTCTTTAATTCAGGGGTTTGCAGGGAGTCTAGGGCGTGCCTGCCCTTTATAACACAATTTAACATTTAGAAATTTTATAGAAATAAAATAGTGTTTTTGCATGAAAAATGGCTAAATCTTGTGGCTCGAAGTCAAAAGCTCGTTTGATAGAATGACTATCAAACTTCACTTTTTCCTTGAAAAACGGGCGATTTTCCTCATTTTTCATTGCAAATACAAAAGGCAGGCACGCCCTAATAAACGATGACAAATACACCGTGATAAAAGCCATTTAAATTGGGAAAAATGGCAGAATGGGGCTTTAAAATTTTATCAAATTTTCATAAAATGATGATAAGATAGATGATGTATGTTTTGTGATTTTAAAGATTTTATTTTTAAAAAGTTTAAAAGGAAAAGCCATGACCGCACCACACGTCCCAAAGACCGCCAAGCAAATCAGCAAGCCCAACGCCATCATGCACCAAAATGCCGACACCGCTCCTAGTGACACCGCTCCTAGTATTGAAAACCAAGCCATGCAAAGTGTACTCGGGCAGACCCCTGCACCGACCGATTTGCACTATATTGAACAAATTATCGATGAATCAGGCAATTTTACCCCTGACTGCTTTATCAATCGTGATTTGTCCACGCTACGTTTTCAGCTTCGGGTGCTGGCTCAGGCGACCAATCCACGTCATCCGCTGTTGGAGCGTATGTTCTTTTTGACCATTTTTTCATCAAATATGGATGAATTTTTTGAGATTCGGGTGGCAGGACTTATCCAAAAAATGAAAAATGGCGATAAGTCCAGCAGTCTGGACGGGCGAAAACCGTCCGAGCTGTTAGCAGAGATTAGCCAAGTGGCACACCGTGCGGTCGAAGAGCAGTACCGTATCTTAAATGAAGATATTTTGCCCGAGCTTGCCAAATCAGACATCCGTTATCTCAAACGCCATGAGTTGACCGACGCCCAAAAGGCGTGGATGCGGGAGTACTTTTTTAATCAAGTGTTGCCTGTCTTGACCCCCATCAGCATTGACCCTGCTCACCCATTCCCCCGAGTGGTCAATAAGTCTTTGAATTTTATCGTCAGTTTAGAAGGTAAAGATGCCTTTGGGCGGGATTTGTCGCTTGCCATCGTGCCTGCCCCACGCTCACTGCCCCGTGTGATACGTCTGCCCGATGAGCTGACAGGCGGTAAGGACCATCACATCATGCTCTCAGCGGTGATTCATGAGCATGTGGGCGAGCTGTTTTTGGGCATGAAAGTCACTGGCTGTCATCAGTTTAGACTGACCCGTAATGCTGACCTTGACCTGTCCGATGATGTCGAAGATCTAGCCAAGGCGTTAGAAGGTGAGCTTGATAACCGCCGTTTTGGGCATAAGGTGCGTCTAGAAGTGAGTACTAACTGCCCCAAAGAGCTGTATGAGCTACTATTAAAAGAGTTTGAGCTTGATGAGTCGCAGCTTTATCGGGTCAATGGTCCTGTGAACCTGACTCGCATGCTGACAAGTTTTGATAAGCCTGAGCTAAAATTTACCCCGTTTACGCACGCCATCCCCAAGCCATTTAAGGGCATGGAGACGGTCAAGGTCGCCAAAGACAACACGTCCATGTTTAATGTCATGAAAAACAAAGACGTGCTGGTACACCATCCCTTTGATGCGTTCACACCTGTGGTGAACCTGTTGTGGCAGGCGGCAAATGACCCTGATGTGCTTGCCATCAAACAGACCATTTATCGCTCGGGTACTAACTCAGAAATCGTCCAAGCCCTAGCCGTTGCCGCTCGTAACGGCAAAGAAGTGACTGCCGTCATCGAGCTTAGAGCCAGATTTGATGAAGCCAGCAACATCGCTGTTGCTAATATGCTCACCGATGCTGGAGCCATTGTGGTGTATGGGGTGGTCGGCTATAAGACACACGCCAAGCTCATGCTCATCGTGCGTCGAGAAGACGGCAAAATCCGCCGTTATGCTCATCTGGGCACGGGCAACTATCACGCCGGCAACGCCAAAGCCTATACCGATTATGGGCTGTTTATCGCTCATGAAGAGATTTGTGCCGATGTGGCAGGCGTGTTCGGACAGCTGACAGGCATGGGCAGACCATTGCCGTCCCATCACATCATGCACGCACCTTTTACCTTGCATGATGGGCTGATACGCTTGATTGATGATGAGATTAATCACGTCAAAAACGGCAAAAAAGGGCGTATCATCCTAAAATGTAACGCCATCACTGAGCGTGGTATCATCAACAAGCTCTATGAAGCAAGCCGTGCAGGGGTAGAGATTGACCTGATTATCCGCTCTATTTGCTGTCTGCGTCCACAGGTCAAGGACTTATCGGAGCATATCCGTGTACGCTCTATCGTGGGGCGGTTCTTGGAGCATACCCGTGTCTATTATTTCCATAATGATGGCGATGAAAAGCTCTACTGTTCTAGTGCCGACTTGATGGATAGAAACCTGCTACACCGTGTGGAAGTGGCGTTTCCGATTTTGGATGAGAAGCTCTTTAAACGCATTTATGAAGACGGGCTGATAAACTACCTTGGCGATAACGTGCAGGCGTGGGAGCTAGATGGGCGTGGTGAGTGGAATCAGGTTCAGCATACTGACGATGTCTATGACGCCCAGTCGTTTTTATTAGATAAGATTTGTGGTTAAGTCAGCACTGGGCATATCAAAAAGGGCGAGTTTTTCGTCCTTTTTGTTTTATTTTACAAACAGTTCTTAATGCGTTACAATGCCTAAGTAAATTGGCTTAGGGTTTTAAAATTGAAAAAGATGCTTTTTGTCATCGGATTGATTGTGGTCTTATTGATAAGTCTACTGACGTGGTTTGGTTTGGCGTTTGATGGCTATGAATATTGGTCAGTGATTATGCCCATCGTGATGATATTAGGCTATATCATGGTTTGGTGGCAGTCTCGGCATGGCTTTAAGCATAAGGGAGTTTATATTCCTGTTGCGGTGGTATGGGCTTTTATCATTGCTTTAAATATTCATCTAAAATATGATGAACGTATTCAGCGTATCCCTACGGTTGCCAGCGAGATTAACCAGTATGATTATGACCCATTTCAAGAATTTAATAATCTTGCTAAGCTGGATAAGCCAAGTACCTTAAGATTTGATGGCATGGATTTTGGTCAAATGCCACGCCTAGACGGCTCAACCGCACTTTATCCGCTCTATGCGTCATTTTATGGGGCGGTGTATCCCACAGCCACTAAGGACGATTATTTTACCTTTAAACCTAAGCAAAACAGGGGAAGCCTATGAACGACTGCTCAGGGGTGATGTGGACATCATCTTTGTGCCAGAGCCGTCCAAGTCGCACCAAGATAAGGCAGACAAGCTGGGCGTGGCATTTGAGATGACGCCGATTGGTAAAGAAGCCTTTGTGTTTTTTGTGAATGTTAAAAATCCTGTGGATACCCTGACGGTTGATGAGATTAGGGGGATTTATTCAGGACAAATCACAAACTGGCAACAAGTCGGCGGTAAAGACGAAAAAATCCGCCCCTTTCAACGCCCTGAAAATTCAGGCTCACAGACCGCCTTACAAAAAATCATGGGCGACACCGCTCTCATAGAAGCCCCAAGAGAAGATGTCGTGCAGGGCATGGGTGGCATTATCAACCAAGTGGCGGATTATCGTAATTTTGATAACGCCATTGGTTTTTCGTTTTTGTTTTATTCTACTGAGCTTGTCAAGCAAAACCAAATCAAACACTTAGCCATCAATGGCATTAAGCCCAATCACGATAACATTCGTAACGATACTTACCCCTTTGCCAAGCCATTTTATGCCGTAACGCTCAGTAATCCTACCAAGACAAGCCGTGATTTGATTGGTTGGGTAATCTCGCCCCAAGGTCAAGAATTGGTCGCCAAATCAGGCTATGTGCCGATAGATGATGTGGTGGTGAGTGATGTCACACCAAATGATAACAAAGTAAAATAAGGACAAAATATGATCCCATGCCCCTGTAATCCTGATACTTTCTATACCAACTGCTGTCAGCCCTATCACGATTTCACCGCTTATCCATCTACGGCTTGTGAGTTGATGCGGTCTCGTTATTCGGCTTTTTGTGCTAAAAACGTGGATTATATCATCGCCACGACTACCCAGAGTCAGCAAGCCATGCTTGATAAATCCGCCCTACAAGTGTGGGCGGACGGCATGAACTGGACGCATCTTGACATCATCAGTCATAACAAAGTCGGCAAACGTCATGCCCAAGTACATTTTAAAGCCTATTTTGACAATGGGGACGGCGAACAGGTGCATGATGAATTATCCGCCTTTATCAAGATAGATGAGCGGTGGTATTTTCTTGACCCGACCGTGCCTGTTACGCTCACCAACAAACAGCCGTGCCTGTGTGGTGGTGGCGAGAAGTTTAAGGCATGTTGTGGGAAGTTTTTGGCTTGAATGTTGAATTTATTTGTATTAAACTAGGAAAATTATGGGTAGAGCCGTTATCATGAATGCTTATGGCTTGGTCTTTGAATGGGACGAAGACAAAGAAAGCCTAGCATTTAAAGAGCATAAAGTCTATTTTTCAGAAGCGGTGAGTGTCTTTTTTGACCCTTATGCGATTACCGATGAAGATTATCGTAATTATGATGGGGAAGTCCGTTATATTATGATTGGCATGAGTAATCAAAACAGGCTATTAAAAGTTATTTGGACGGATAGAGACCCAAATACACGCATTATTTCTGCTTGGCGAGCAACAGCACAGGATAAAAAAGATTATGAAAGATGAAATTTATGAAATCTATAAAGATTGGGACATGAGCCACGCAAAACGCAATCATGCCAACCCCAAAATGAGCCGATTTTTACAGGCAAAACAAGCTCATGATAGCGATATTACCGCCTTATTGGATAATGACGTATTGGAGCTTATCAAACAGCACGCCCATAATCAAAAAGACCGAGAACGTCTAAATGCCGTGATACGTTTGTTGTTTGCATGATTTTATTAAAGTGCTAAATCTAAGGTGTGTTGTGGAAAGTTTTTATAACTAACAAAAAGGTGTATAATACGCCTTTTTCTTTTGCCTAATTTTATGAAATACATTGTTAAACTCCACCCCGAAATCATGATGAAAAGCGACACCGTGCGTAAACGTTTTGTCAAGATTTTGGCAGGAAATTTGCGTAATGTCCTAAAACCCCTTGATGAAACAGCGGTTGTGGTTCAGCATTGGGATTATATTGAAGTGCGTCATCGCAATGAGTCGGCACGTCCCATATTGCTTGACAAATTGCAATGCACCTCAGGCATCCATCATATCCTAGAAGTCGAAGAGTCGCCTTTTGCCGATTTGCATGATATTTTTGAGCAGACCTTGCCCAAGGTCAAAGACACCCTTGAAAATAAGACCTTTTGTGTGCGAGTCAAAAGACGTGGCACGCACCCATTTACGTCCATGGACATCGCCAAATATGTCGGTGGCGGGCTAAATCAAGCGATAGCCAGTGCTAAGGTACAACTTAAAAACCCTGATATTACCGTCAAGATTGAGATTGAACACGACAAAATGCTCTTTATCAAGGCACGCCATGATGGCATGGGCGGATTTCCCATGAGTACCCAAGAAGACGTGTTGTCGCTTATCTCGGGCGGATTTGATTCGGGTGTGGCAAGCTATGAATTTATCAGGCGTGGCAGTCGAGTGCATTATTTGTTTTTTAATATGGGCGGTCGCACGCACGAGATTGGCACCAAACAAATGGCGTACGAGCTTTGGGAGCGGTACAGTTCATCGCACAAGGTGCGCTTTACTACGGTGGATTTTGAGCCTGTGGTGGGCGAGATTTTGACCAAGATTGATGACGGTCAAATGGGCGTGGTCTTAAAGCGAATGATGATGCGTGTGGCAAGCCAAATTGCCCAAAAAAACCGCATTGAAGCGGTGGTAACAGGCGAAGCCTTAGGACAAGTGGCAAGCCAAACACTCACGAACCTTGCCATGATAGACAAGGCAAGCGAAGTGCTGGTGTTACGCCCACTCATCACCAAAGACAAGGCGGACATCATCGCCACGGCTGAAAAAATCGGCACAGCAGACATCGCCAAATCCATGCCTGAGTTTTGTGGGGTTATCTCAAAAAGTCCCACGGTCAAGGCGGTGGAATATAAACTCATCGCTACCGAAAGCGACTTTGATTTTAATGTGTTGCAAAATGCCATTGACACCGCCATGACCATTGACATTCGCACCATTAAAGACCAAGCGAGCGATACCCACGCCATTGATACGGCACACACCATTGGCAAAGATGATATAGTAATTGATATTCGGGCAACAGATGAGACGGACGATGACCCGCTTGATGTGCCACACATTTGTATTCCATTTTATAAACTTGCCACAGAATTTGACAAATTGGATAAAACCAAAACTTATCTGCTGTATTGCAAAAAAGGCGTGATGAGTGGTTTGCAAGCGGTGTATTTAAAGGATAAGGGGCATGATAATGTTAAGGTGTTAAAATTATCATAGCATTTGATGTTATTGTAAAAACGGCAAATGTCATGTTTGCCGTTTTTATTTTATCCACAGGGCGGTCATCATGTCATGAGCGTGAAACATGATTGTCATATTGGGAGATTTGGCAAAAATTTATGTTTTAAGTTATTGATTTTAAATAGAAAAAATTTGATAAAAAACTGTATAAATTTTATCCAATCAACTGCCATTGCCGATTAATCATGGCGTAACGCCCCAAATTTTAAAGTTATCCACAGGCTTATCCACAGATTTTGGGGAAAAGTGGGGAAAAGTGGCGAGATGATAGAGAATTTTTAAAAATATAATAAAATCAAAAGGTTGTGATAATGTTTTAGGACATGAAACGATTGTTTTAATGTCAAATGAGATTTATTCTTGGCGATGTTTCACAGCTCTATGATGGGCAAAAAGTGATGGTGAGCGAAAAGTGACGAACAAATCACAACAAAACAAACAGCAAACAAAAAGCGGGAGTGTGCTACAATAATTTGATAAACATCATCTACTAAACCATTAAAGGAAAAATCATGTTGTCCACCAAAACCGCCAAATCCTTGCTTGTTGGTGTCATCGCCTTGTCTGTCCTGAGTGCTTGCACCATTACGCCCACGCCCACAAACGGCACGGCACCGACGACTGTCAGCCAAATCCGCCTTGATGATTATTTGGGCAAATGGTATGAAATCGGACGCTTGCCCATGTCATTTCAGGATAAATGCACCCACAATGTGACCGCCACATACAGCCTAAAAGACAATGGCAAAATCAATGTCCTAAACGCCTGTGCCACCCAAGATGGCATGACATCGGTCAATGGTGAGGCGTACGCCACCGATGAGACCAATGCCAAACTGCGAGTGAGCTTTTTGCCCAGTTTTCTAAAA
Source organism: Moraxella lacunata (assembly GCF_002027545.1). Classification (GTDB taxonomy): domain Bacteria; phylum Pseudomonadota; class Gammaproteobacteria; order Pseudomonadales; family Moraxellaceae; genus Moraxella; species Moraxella lacunata. Next base: position 9,846 of record NZ_MXAN01000057.1, on the reverse strand, counting down.
AAATTACCAATCGGCAAAGCCAATTATTGGGTGCTGGCAAGCAACCAAGACACAAGCGGATGCTACACATCTGCCCTAGTCGGCACGCCCAATCACAAATATCTGTGGGTACTGTCTCGCACGCCAACGCTGGACGATACCACTTATGAGCGGTATTTGGGCATTGCCAAGCAAAACGGCTATGAGCTGAGCAAGTTTACCAAAACGCCACAGAAATAAGATGGTTAAAAAAGATGGTTTTGTTGGTTTTCAATATACCTAAGAAACTTTAAAATTACTACAAACGCAATGATATTTGGATGTAGGCACGTGCTGTGTACGCCTATAAAACTGATGGCATTAAAGGGCGTGCAGAGCCAGTCCCTATAAATCTGTGGTAAATATCAAGTTTGTTAGATGTATTCTTTCAATGTCTTTTTAAACATCTTTATCAAGCATTATTAAGGAACTCCCATGCACCACGTTTTTGGACATACATCCCCTGATACGGACGCTTTTGTCTCGGCATTTGCGTTTGCCCATTGGCTAAATGCCCAAGGCACATCAGCACAGGCATACCGTTTGGGCGAGCCGAACCTTGAAACGGCATTTGTGCTTGCCCGTTGGTTTGAGCGTTACCCCAATGATGAGTTGCCCGCCAAGCTCCTGCCGTATCTGAACCCGAATCGCCCGACCGACATTGTGGGGCAGGGCGATAAAGTGGCACTGACCGACCATAACGAACCTGCCCAGTCCATCAAGGCTTTGGCGGAGTTTGACATTCGCTATGTCATCGACCATCACAAGCTTGGGCTGACCACGCCCACCCCTGCCTATGTGTACATCCATCCTGTGGGCTGTACTTGCACCATTTTGTATGAGATGTTTACCCAAAAGGGCGTGGACATCACCGCAAGCATGGCATGGCTCATGCTCTGTGCCATCATCTCGGATACGCTAAATCTTAGCAGTCCCACGACGACCGACGATGACCGTCTCGTGGTGCAAAAGCTCTGTGAGCTGTGTCAGATGAGCATGGCGGATAAAGATAAACTGGCAGATGAGATGTTTTCTGCCAAAAGTGACGTCAGTCATCTGTCCGCTTGTGATATTTTGCTGATGGACTATAAAAGCTATGAGTTTGGGGCGACGACATGGGGCATTGCAGGGATTGAGACGGTCGCTCCCAGTCAGATATTTACCAGAATCGATGAGCTGACAGCCACTGCCAAACTCATTCAGGCGGAAAAAGGCGTGGATTATCTCATGATTGCGGTGGTGGATATCAAGGAGCAAATGGGCTATGCACTCGCCCATGGCCCTGCCCAAAATGTGATTATCTCCAAGGCGTTCGGGGTGGACTGCGATGATAAGGTCTTTGCCTTGGCAGGCGTGGTCAGCCGTAAAAAGCAAATCGTCCCTGCTTTGGAGCGATATTACCAGTTGCAGGCTTAGGCGTACTCGTTGCCATCTGTCATGGATTGATGCCTGATTTATATGCCTGATAAATAGCCATAAAAAAGACCTGATGGTGATTCAGGTCTTTTGTTTTAAATACCTTAACGGTTTTAGCTTGCTTTGGTGCATTCGACAATGACGGTATCATCTAGCGTGGTGATTTTGGCTTTATCGCCGTCAATGGTTAATGCCATGCCCTTGTCGTCGCCAGCAATGCTATCATCAGAAGTAAAGCGTCCTTTGGTTTGCACGTCTTGGGCTAGGTCATAAGTGATGTCATCGGTGGTTAGATGAGCTTCGATTTCGCCTTCGTGGTTGTGAACAGCAATGTGGGCGGTTTTGTCACCACATTGGTATTTATCGCCATCGGCATGGTGATGATGTCCATCGCCATGAGCGTGGTCGTGGCTGTGGTCGTGAGCGTGTTCACCGTGTTTGTGGTCATGGTCGTGTTCTGCATGGTCATCGTGGTCATGGTCATGACTGTGTTCGCCATCTTTGTGTTCGTGGTCATGCTCACCATGAGCATGGTCATGCGTGGCGGTTTGTTCGGTGGCAGTAGTAGTTTCCGCTTTTGGTTCGGCAGGGGTTTCTTCGGCTTTTTGGCAAGCGGTCAGACCCAAAGTGATTGCCAAAGCAGGGATGAGAATTTTTTTCATGAGTATACCTTTATAGAATTTACAGTTTGAAATGGGAAAACTGATACATTATATCATATTTTAACATGTGGTAAAGGGGTGCTTGACTTTGTCTTGTCCGTCCCTTTATCCAAAACTTATCAAACTATTGGCGTGGCGTATAAAAATAGCCTTTATCATCAACCCGATAAATCACTTCATTTGGCTCATTGCCGTTATTATCTACGACCTTAATCTGCTCTTTTTGTAAAATGGCAGTGATGTCAAAATCAAACTCCCTGATGCCATAAGTGCTAATAAGCAGGCTATCTATGATGTGGTGATTTTTATCTATATTGATAAGATAAGTTTGTAATAAATCCCGATTTTGTTTCATGCTAACCACATAACTTTTAATGTCTTTTTGATAATGGTATAAACCTAGCACATAAATCTCTTGGCGTTGGGATATAACCCTGCAAAGAATTTGGCTTGCTCTTTATTTAAATAGCCATTTTTAGGAATGATGTCTTGATAATTATCAAAATTGACATCGATGTTAATATTTGTATTGTCTGATAAAGATTGGGTCTTGATGTCAATATCAGACTTTTTAAAAGTAGGGTCATCTTTTAACGTGATTTCATAAACTCTAATATGCTCTTGGTTATTGTCATCGGTGCGTTGCTTGACAATATAAGCATGGCTTTCATTTAAAAATACACTGCCATTATAATAATAAAGACCAAAGGATGAATGTTCATCAGGCGGTATCAATGCATTAAAAATATCATTAAATTCAATGATTTTTACCCATTCGCCGTTAATGCGTTTTTGGATAAAATAAGATGAGCATTCTTGACCGCCAAAATGACCAATCAAGCGGTATTGCTTATTGGGCGATGAGATAGACGCTTGGTTGGGATTGCCCACGTGTTCGGTGCTTTTGCCGGTATTTAGATTGTAGCTGATATCGCTTGAATGACCGCCTTCTAATACCAAAATATTTTTATTGTCATCATCATAACCATAATAAGCAACAAATCTCCCTTCGGGGCTGTCTATCACACCGCCATTTTTAAAATGAATGCGTTTGATACTGCCGTCCGAATTAAAATCCACAATGCCTTTTAATAGTTTTTTAACGCTTTTTAAATCATCAAGGGGCATAAAGCTAATGCTAAAATTGGGATTGCCATGAGTTAATTTTTCAAAATCTGTGGGAGAGATTTCACGAATACTAATGGGGTAATCATCTTTGTCAAAACCATCCTTAAATAATGGCGATGTCTGTTGGAGTGGGGTGTTTTGTTTATTAGTGGGTGTCTTTTTAATTTGAGATAAAGGCGGTGGGTTGGATATTGGCGGGCTAGATATCTCGGTCAAAGGCGTGATGTTATTATTGGGCGTTGTTGGATTGTCAAAACAGCCGAACAACATAAAGGCGAAAATGGAAATTGATAATTGTCGTTTCATAAAATCATCCTAGGGTGTGCCTGCCTTTTGTATTTGCAATNNCGTTTTTCAAGGAAAAAATGCAGGTTGATAGTCATTCTATCAAGCAAATTTTTGACGATGAAAAACAATCCGACCACTTAATTTAAAAAATTGAGTTAAAATCTTAAAAATTTACACGATTAAGTGGTCGGATAGCCATTTTTCATGCAAAAACGATTATTTTTTCTAAAATATTTCTATGTTGTAAATAGTGTTATAAAGGGCAGGCATGCCCTAAACTCATTTCCAATAAAACAACGACAAAATCCCTGCCGCAATGAGTGGTCCAACAGGCACGCCCCGAAGTAGTGCCACGCCTGCCACCGTGCCGATGAGTAGCCCTGCGATGACACTTGGCTCGTCTGTCATGAGCTTAACCCCACGTCCACCCAAATACGCCACCAGCACCCCAACGGCAATGGCAAGCAAGGATTTGACACTGACAAACGATTTTAAAATCACTTCCCCGCTAATCTTGCCACTGGCAATCGGAGCAAGTACGCCAATGGTCAAAATCAAAATGCCCAAACTTAGTCCGTATTTTTCAACCACGGGCATGAGTTGGGCGTTTAATGGGCTGACCTTGACGATAATTAGCAGGGCGGCTGCGATGATAATGGTGTTGTTTTGGCTAAACACACCCAAGCCTAACAGGATAAATAGGACAATGAGACTAACATCAAGCGTGCTTAGGAGTTGGGTAAAGTTTGGCATGATTATTTATAGCAAATATCCACTTTGCCGTCTTTGGTTTTTTGGCAAAACAAAGCATTGGTATTTTTTCCTATTTGATACTCTTCTACTATCTTATAAGTTTTTGGATGTCTATAATACTCAATGACATCTTTTGTTTTATCAAAATTATTTGGAATGGGATAATAGACTGTTTTCATGGCTTCGGTAAGTGTCTCAGTTTCAAAATGGTAAGACTTTTTACCAACCTTTAAAATTAAATACATACCACCCGCACCACCACCTGTTCGCATCACACAAGTAGATTTATTTTGTAGCTTGTTATTTTTAAAAGTATAACAGGTGGTTTTTTGATCTGGATTTACCCAAGCAAAAGCTGTCGTGTTCATCATGGCAAGCAGACTTACCAATACAAATTTTTTCATCATTTATCCTTAAATCAAAAAAAGGTTTAAACGGCATATGTCAACCGTATTTTACCACCGATAAACAATAAAAGCCAAAACATACGCTTTGGCTTTTATTGTTTTACACATTAAATCTAAAATGCATGACATCACCGTCTTGGACGATATAGGTTTTGCCTTCTAGGCGAGATTTGCCTGCCGAGCTTGCTCCTTTTTCTCCGCCATATTCAATAAAATCATCATAACTAATCACTTCGGCACGGATAAAGCCACGCTCAAAGTCGGTATGAATCACGCCTGCCGCCTCTGGGGCGGTTGCACCCACAGGCACTGTCCACGCACGCACTTCTTTGACCCCTGCGGTGAAGTAGGTTTGTAGGTTTAGTAGGTCGTACCCTGCACGAATCACACGGTCAAGCCCTGCTTCACTCATGCCCATGTCTTCTAAGAACTCCGCCTTTTCTTCTTCGTCAAGTTGGGCGATTTCGGCTTCAATTTGGTTGCACAGAGCCACGACAATGGCGTTTTCGCTTTGGGCAAATTCACGCACCGCATCTAGGTGGGGGTTATTTTCAAAACCGTCTTCTGCCACGTTGGCGATGTACATGACGGGTTTTAGGGTGATAAGCCCATAGGATTTGATGAGTTTTTTCTCGTCATTGTCAAGATTTGCCATGCGTGCAGGTTTGCCGTCTGCCAAAAATGGCTCAATCTTTTGAAACACCGCCAAAATCGCCTGAGCGTCTTTGTCTCCGCCTTTTGCTTTTTTTGTGGCGTTAGTTATCGCACGTCCCACCGCTTCAAGGTCGGCAAGAGCAAGCTCAGTGTTAATGGTCTCAATGTCGGATAGGGGGCTCACTCGTCCGTCCACATGAATGACGTTGTCGTCATCAAAACAGCGCACCACATGGGCAATGGCGTCCGTCTCACGGATATTGGCAAGGAATTGATTGCCCATGCCTTCGCCCTTGCTCGCTCCTGCCACAAGCCCTGCGATGTCCACAAATTCCATGCTGGTCGGTAGCACACGTTCAGGCTTGACGATTTCTGCCAACGCCTTTAAGCGTGGGTCTGGCACAGGTACGATGCCTGTATTTGGGTCTTTGGTGCAAAAAGGGAAATTCTCGGCGGCGATGCCTGCCTTGGTCAGTGCGTTAAATAGGGTGGATTTGCCAACGTTTGGCAAGCCTACGATACCACAGTTAAAGCCCATGAGTTGTCTCGCTGTTAAAGTTTAAACCCTTTATTATAGCAAATTTTTCATGAAAAATTAAGCCAATTTCCCACATCCATCATCGTGCCTATAATTATGCCAATCATGCAATGATGCTAATCATGCCAAAACGTTTTTATCTTGTGTATTTTTTTAAAAATGGGTTATAATTGGTGTTTTGATTATCATTTGATTATAAAAGGTATAAAATGAACGCTGTACTGTTGGCGGTCATCATCATGGTAGGGCTGTCGCTTGCTCGTGTCCATGTGGTGCTAAGTTTGATTTTGGGGGCAGTTGTGGGTGGCTTATTTGCAGGATTGCCCTTGACGGATACAGAAAATGGGGCAACAGGCGTGCTGACACATTTTCAAAATGGTATTAAGGGTGGGGCGGGCATTGCCTTATCGTATGCCTTACTTGGGGCATTTGCAATGGCGATTGCTCATTCAGGCGTACCAAAGGCATTGGCAGACAAAGCGATTTTGATGGTCAAACATGCCAAACATGGCGGTGTTAAGTGGGCGGTATTTGGTGTGATTGTACTGCTTGCCTGCCTAAGCCAAAACCTAATCCCCATTCACATTGCCTTTATTTTACTGCTCATTCCACCGCTTTTGACGGTGTTTAATGAATTAAAACTGGACAGAAGGCTCATCACTTGCCTTATCACCTTTGGGCTTGTTAATACTTATATGTTTGTCCCTTATGGGTTTGGGGATATTTTTTTAAATGAAATCATCATGGCAAATCTTGTCAAATCAGGGCTTGATGTCTCTGGCATTTCAGTGGTCAAAGCGATGAGCATTCCTGCTTTGGGCATGCTAACAGGGTTATTTGTGGCGATTTTTATCAGTTATCGTAAACCCAGAATCTATGACAACGCCAAAACCCAAGCGGTCAAAGGCAATGATGAGCAGTTGATTGATAACAACATGGGCTTTAAAATCATCGTAACACTCATCGCCATCATCGCAGCTTTTATCATTCAACTAAACACTAATTCACTAATTTTAGGGTCGATGTCAGGTTTTGCCATTTTTATGGCGACAGGCGTGGTCGGCTGGAATCAGGCGGACGATGTTTTTAATGATGGCATTAAAATGATGGCGATGATTGGGTTTATCATGATTAGTGCCCAAGGCTTTGCCGAGGTGATGAGTGCCACAGGACACATACAGCCACTGGTACAATCAGCGGTGGAGATGTTTGGGGCAAATAAAGCACTGGCAAGCCTTGCCATGTTGATGGTGGGGCTTGTGGTTACGATGGGCATTGGCTCTTCCTTTTCTACCGTGCCAATCATTGCCACTATATATGTGCCATTGTGCATGGCGATGGGGTTTAGTCCGATGGCAACTTTGGCACTTGTGGCAAGTGCAGGCGTTCTCGGAGACGCAGGTTCGCCTGCATCTGACTCAACGCTTGGCCCAACGATGGGGCTAAACGTGGATGGGCAGCATGACCACATAAAAGACAGCGTGATACCAACCTTTATCCATTATAACATTCCACTGATTTTGTTTGGATGGCTGGCGTCTATGGTATTGTAAGTTTTAAGATTGTTTGTAAAATCGGTTGATTAAGATTTTCCCAGTAAATTGCGATTTTTTGGGTAAGCCCTTTAAATCTTTATTGATTAACACTGTCTAAAACCTTATCACCCCCTTATCTGTTATGACCATATCCACGCCCTTATCCCATTCATTGACCGTCAAGCTGTCCACAACTTGAAAATGATAACACCAACCAATCTTTAACCCACAAAAATTGGCAAAAGTACGGTCATAAAACCCACCCCCCATACCAAGCCGATTGCCACTGCCATCTACCGCCACAAGCGGGCAAATAATCATGTCTAGTTTATCAGCACTTATGTCATGTTTGGCAAAGGGTTCTTTCATGCCAAGTCGGTGGCGTTTTAGGGGTGTTTTGGCTAATGGTAAAACAATGGGGGCAAAGCATAAAGGTTTGCCCTGAACGGTAATCGGCAAAAAGGGCGTAAAGCCATGCTTTTGACAAAATGCCAAAATCGGTGCGGTGGGCAACTCGCCAAAATCGTCCAGATATAGCCCAATCTTGGCATTTTTGGGCAGGTGGGGCAAAAGTTTGGGTAAGTGCAAACTTGCCATAAATGCAAACTTGGCACGCTGTTTGGCGGTCAAGGCTTTACGCTCTTTACGGATACGGGTACGAAGGGGAGTGTTTGGCATGAGTTTTTCCAATGGGTATTATTAAAAATGATAATGATTGATGATTGAAAATTATTTTTAATGGTGGTATAGTGAGCTTAGGGCGTGTTAAACTTTTATATTTGCAATGAAAAATGAGAAAAATCGCACGCTTTTCAAGGAAAAGTCTGCAGTTGATATTAAAATATCAACAAGGATTTTGACGTAGAAAAACAAGATTTAGCCATTTTTCATGCAAAAACATGATTTTATTTCTAAAATATTTCTATAATGCAAACTGTGTTATAAAGGTTCAACACGCCCTCACATTTTAGCAGTTTTTACCCACCAAACAAGGAGATTTTTATGAGCGATTTTCGCACTGAAAAAGACACCATGGGCGAAGTACAAGTTCCTGCCGATGCTTATTTTGGCGCCCAAACTCAGCGTAGCCGTGATAATTTTAAAATTGGGGGTGAGACCCTGCCACGCCCTTTGATTGTCGCTATGGCAACCGTCAAAAAAAGTGCATCTATCGTTAATGCCGAGCTTGGGCGGATTGAGAATAGCCAGCGTGATTTGATTGTGCAGGCGTGTGATGAAGTGATTGCAGGCGGTCTTGCCGACCAATTTCCGCTTGTGGTTTGGCAGACAGGCTCTGGCACGCAGTCCAACATGAACATGAATGAAGTCATCGCCAACCGAGCCAATGAAATCGCAGGGAGTCCAAAAGGCACTTATAAACCCGTCCACCCCAACGACCATGTCAACCACGCCCAATCCACCAACGACAGCTTCCCCACCGCCATTCGTGTGGCAGCGGCGGTAGAGATTAACCGCACCCTTATCCCTGCAATCCAAGCACTGCGTGATACCCTTGCCAAAAAGTCTGCTGACTTTGATGATATTGTCAAAATCGGACGCACACATTTACAAGATGCCACACCGCTCACCTTGGGGCAAGAATTTAGCGGTTATGTGGCACAGCTTGATTTGGCACTGGCACGCATTGATAACGCTTTGCAAGGTTTGTACCAGTTGCCACTTGGTGGGACTGCTGTGGGTACAGGGCTAAATAGCCACCCTGATTATGCGGTCAAATCCGCCCAAAAAATCAGTGAGCTGACAGGTCTGCCCTTTGTAACCGCTCCCAACAAATTTGAAGCTTTGGCAAGCCGTGATGCCGAAGTGTTTGCCTCAGGGGCATTAAAAACCTTGGCAGGTAGCCTAAACAAAATCGCCAATGACATCCGCTGGCTATCTAGCGGCCCTCGTTGTGGTCTGGGCGAGATTACCATTCCCGAGAACGAACCAGGGTCATCTATCATGCCGGGCAAGGTAAACCCCACGCAGTCGGAGGCGATGACCATGGTGGTCGCTCAGGTCATGGGTAATGACACCACGATAAACATGGCAGGAGCGAGCGGTAATTTTGAGCTCAATGTCTTTATGCCTGTGATTGGCTATAATCTTTTGCAATCCATTCGCTTGCTTACGGACGCTTGTAATAGCTTTAATGACAACTGTGCGGTAGGCATTCTACCTGTGCGAGAAAAGATTGATTATTTTTTACACAACTCACTCATGTTGGTAACTGCCCTAAACCGTCATGTGGGCTATGAAAATGCCGCCAAAATTGCCAAAACCGCTTACAAAGAAAACAAAACCTTAAAACAAGTGGCGGTAGAGCTTGGGCTATTGACCGAGCAAGAATTTGATAAATGGGTACGACCAGAAGAGATGGTTGCACCGAAGTAATCAAAAATCAAGGGTATGTAAATAAGGGCGAGTGATGAACCGACCCCCAAATC
>NZ_MXAN01000056.1 GCF_002027545.1 Moraxella lacunata | reverse complement strand
TTGGAAAGAGGTCTATTAAAAGATATTGATGGTAATATATTAGCAAACGAGCGTTACAAGATTGTCAGTAAATCAGGCGAAGTATTTTATGGTGTCACTGACAAAGATGGACAGACCGAGCGTATCTTTACAGGTGGCTTGACAGACGATTTGGAGGTATTTTTAGATGACCGATAACATACACACAGACGACACACTCACCAAACTCATGTGGAACACCCAAGTGTTCGCTCCCACACACTACCCGATAGAGCTTGTGGCAGGAGAGAGTTTTTGGTTCTTTGATGAGATGGGGGATGAGCGAGTGGGCTTTTATGCCCAAGCTGGCGGTGGCTGGCGTAACGGTGCGGTGGATACCATCGGTGGTTCGCCCAGTAGCCCGACATTTTTACCTGTTGGTGTCAAGCTCATGTGGCTATCCTTTGCAGAGTCCTGTTTTTATCATACGGCTGTGTATCTACCCACGGACAAGCTACAGCAGTTGGCACAGCAGACACTCACCACGCACGAACAGGTCGTCAAAGGTTTTATTAACATCCAGTTTGCCATCGCCCCAAACGGCTTTGTGAGTTTGCGGGCAGGTTTTGCCAACCACATACAGGAGCTTGCCACATATGAGGCAGAAGTGGCGAATGCATCATGGGAGTTTTTTGCACTGACCAACCACTTTGACCCCAGTAGGATGACCATGTCAGAGTATGTCGCCACATACTCTGACATGGTACCACCCACCATCTTGGCACAAATCGAGCAGGGCAAGCTACCCGACCGTTGGCACAGATACAGCACACAGCGATTTGCATGGCATCTAGCCTGTGATGTCAGTCCAGTGGTGTATCATGTCGGCTATGTCAATGGCGAGATAGCCACATATGACACACAGACACCAAAAGACTCAGCCATCCCCAGTCCTGCTCCTGCATGGCTCTCACTGTTTTTCAAAAAACAGGGCAAAAGACACCATGCGATGATAAACCTATCCAAGCACAGACAGGGCAGAACCGAACAGCCCGATGATGACGTGGCGATTTTTGAGGTGTTTAGAGGCTTTTTTAGCTCAAACAGACCTACCGCATTGGTGGTCAATCTCACCACGGACATGACAGATAACGTGTTTTTGACCAACGGACACAAAGAGCAGATACTAGACGCACAGATAACCACAAAGGCACTCAGTGATGATGAGTACACTTGGTTCAGATAGGAGAGACACATGGAGCAAACCAGTACAAATACAGAACAAAGCCCACCAAAAAGCATCGGCAAAGGCACAAGTAACCCACAAGACGGCTCATCGGTAGAATGTACCGTCAACTATTTGGAGATAAACGTCTTTTTTGACGGCACTTGGAACAGTCGTTATAATAGTGATAGGTATAATGACCCTGACAAAGTTCACGGTGTTGAGGAAACCATTAGTAAAGGAGAGAACCAAAAAAAGACCCGTCGTCCATTTGATGGGGACACCACCTATGCCGAACGGCTACTCAAAAAAGAGTACAACGGCAATAACACCAGCTTTGCACGAGCTCCCACAGGTGTAGACCAACTGGCACGAGCTTTTGGTGGTAATGAGCGTATGGTGGCACTGTATGTCGATGGTGCAGGTGCAGTAACACCTCATAAAGCCAGAGAGCAAACCAATCCTTTGGTTCCTGCCAAGCATTCTGATTATGACCCAAAAAATGCCCATTACAGTCTTATCAAACAAGACTTCTCAGGTGATAGTATGATTGGCTCTGGTCTGGGCATGGGCGATAGCGGTGTTTATGGCAAACTTCAGCAAATGTTTAGAAAGATATACAATGTCATACAACAAAAGAGCCAAGCCATAGAGATTGACCAAGTCAGCTTTAATGTCTATGGTTTTAGTCGGGGGGGCTGCCACCGCTCGCATGTTTGTCCATCGTGTGCTAAACTATGGACATGACAAGGACATCACCAAAGAGGTGGATAAGCTACTAAACGAAGAGGAGCGGTATGTCAATGAAGGTCCCTTTGACCGTATCCCAGACAGGGACAGACCCAGACCATCAGCCCCAGCGTTGAGTTTTATACAAAAAGACAAAGATAACAAACCAGTCATGCAACTTAAAGTAAAGTTTGTCGGACTCTTTGATACCGTCAGCTCCATCGGGCTAAACCACGATGACGATGTCAAAGACGAAAAACAAGGGCTTATCTTTGGCTCACGCAGACCCATCCAAGTCGTCCACATCGTCGCAGGTCATGAGTTCCGCCAAAAGTTTGCCACCACCACCATCGCTGAGTGTGTACAGCAAGGCTGTGGCTTTGAGGTTGTCATCCCTGGTTGTCATACCGACATCGGGGATGGGTTGGAGACAAGGTGGAAGCAAGATAAAAATGAAAAGACGGATGAAAAAAATGGGAGCTTAAACACGTTGACGACCCCACCACCATCTGCCAAAAATACAACCTAGCCAGTGCTCCCTTTGCCCTACTGACCAAAATCAAGCTGTTCTCTCCTTTGGTCTTCTCCCAAGTGGTACAAGCCGAAGAAAAAGCCCTGATGGAGCTACAACGGGCAGATTTTGATGAAGTTATTAATATTTTATCTAGGCAAGGTTGGTTTGATAAAAACAAAAGGGAGATTTGGCGAGATGACAGCGGTTGGGATAAATTAAAGATGGATAAGATTAAGGTACATAGAAAGTTTGATAATGGCAAAGACAGGGTTGATGACATTTCCAAACACTACCCCAAAGTCGCCACCAAACTCATGTTTGACATCATGAAAGACCTAGGCATTCATCACTCATATCAATTCACCAAATATGACATAAACACCTTTGATGGTGATACAATGCTACAAGGACTTTCCAAAGACCTGATTGATAAAGCTTGGGAGAAATACCAAAACTTTAAAACCAACAAAGCCAAATACTTTATTGATAATGATATCATCAATGGCACACAAGAGGGCAAAGAGTACTATGTTGGTATTAAAGACGCAAACAAAAGCAAAATCCTATTTCACGACTACCTACACTGGTGTAGCACCATGAAAAGAGACCCAGCCAGTCTCTTACTGGCTTATGTCAGTGTCCCCCACATCAACCCACAAACCAACCAGTTCTACCGAACTGTCCATCAAGGCTAAATCACAAGGAGAAATATCATGAAGCCTTTTAACATCTTTCTTATCATCATGCTAACCCTATCATCCCTAACCCTAACCGCCTGCGACCCATTTAAAGGTCTAAGAGGCTATGGACAAGAATCAGGAGCAAATGGAAAATTTAAAGGATTTAAAAATGCTAGGGGGGGGAATGTGTCAAAATGTACAGGAAGTACTTTGTCAGCAGGAACAGGCTCATCTTATCTAAGCTATCACGGTCTCCCCCTAGAAATCGGTGGTAACTTTATCTGCGATGGCGACACCCCCAAACTTCCCAAAGACTGTCAAGGTCGGGAGATTCGTAGTGAAGCAGAATTAAATGCCTACACCACAAAACACCAATTACCGCAAGGAACGATTGTTTATGATTGCAGTACTGGCACACCAAAAATCCCTGCTGAATTTATGCCTATGATGAAGAGATTGGAGGCAGAAAAACCCACCTGCAAAGACAGCCGTGGTCGTAAACGTCCTTGTGTATAATTGTGGTATGATGTGGGGTATACAACTACAGTTATAGACTTACCATTTGAGCTTTCTTGGTTAAATCATGTTTATTTTAAGGGCAAGTGGCAATTATTTTTGCGTCCAGTCCTGATTGGTGCATTTCAATTGACCACCAGTCTCCCAAAAATGCGATTTTCTAGTTTTAACCAGTCGTGTTGTTCCTTTTTGGGATTTTAGGACGCAAAAGCTTGCCTTATGATAATGATAACGGTATTTTTTCATATCTTCGGCGGCGACTTTTATATATATTTCATAGGAGCTATTGTGAATAAATTTATGTGAAACATCATAGCCATAACTGATACAATGACCATTATAATGAAAATTATTTTCTTGTAATGGCAGTAATTTTGGGTCTTCTCCCCCCATATCCCTAAGATAAAAACTACTGATTTCTTTATTGGCATTTAGACTAAAACAGGGATAATCATCCACCAAAGAAATCAACACTTCGCCATCTTCTTTACTAAGATTAACAAATGAATTGGCATAACCCATTGAAAGAGAGGATAGTGTCATTAAAATAATAAAAAACTTATACATCATTGTGTTTTGGTAAAAGTGCTGCATCTTTTAGATTCCTATCAAATTTAGCTATAATCATTCTAATATCTGCAAGCTGAGAGGCATTTAAGTTGATTAAACCATGTGCAATATTAACATAAAATCTCTTTCCAAACTAAAAATAAACCCTTATAAGTATTGGGGTTGAAGTTTTTAAAAATCCATAAAAATCAGGGTTTGGAAAGAAGTCTATAATAATCTGCAACGATAGAGGCTTGCTGCTCCATATTAAAGTCAGATAAGTCTTGATTGGATTGAACTTTAGAAAGATACTCATAAGCATTGGCTACTGGATAACCATCATGATGTATATAATTTCTATTCCCGAAATAACCCCCTTTGAGTGCAATAATAATACCATTTAAAAAAGGCGAGTAACCTAATTGGTACTGCCATACATGGGCCATTTCATGAACAAAAAGATTTTTTGAAGAAATAACATCCGGAAATACCCTGCTAGGTGAAGTATAATCCTCTTCGTAAATATCGTCAGGAAAATGAATGGTGCCAAAGGGTGTCATGGCAGTTTGACTGGGTTGAAAGATTGGGATAAATCGTCCATGATGAATCTTAACTTTATCATAGTCAATGCTGTCTTTAAATATCGGCATGACAAGCTTACGCTCATTTGCGGTAAGCCCTCTATATTTACCAAAAATAAGTTGCAATATTTTCTTTGAAATGCCAATCAGTGAATTGGTAAGTAGAGTAGGCTGACTTTGGTATTGATTGATAGGCAAATCATACATGGCAATCTCTGCACTTGCACTACAGCAGTCCCCTTGGGAGGGGGGTATAAGTACAGGATAACTAATTTCTACCAATTCCAAGGCGGTATCTGCCTGTATACGCTCTGTACAACCCTCATCGCAGGTTACCCCCTTAATGATAGAACCATCGGAAAATTTGAGTTCATATACCATGCCTGTAAGCAATGTACCGTCTTCACTTTGCAGGACAAACTGTTCATCAAACAAAGGTGTGGCAGAATCGGTGTTGCTGGAAGCTTTGTGAGCAGCACCCTTACCTTTTGTTATTTCTACCACAAACTGTGATTGCGAGGCAATGAGTTTGGCACCACAAGCAGTCATCATGCCATCTAATGCTAAAGATTTGCCAAAGGTATTGGCACTAGAGGCGCCTTCAATAATAGGAAAGGTACCTCGGCATTTTGGGCAAGTAACCATGTCGCCCATACAAGCGCCTGTTTTTCCATAAATATTTAAATTAGAGGAGGCGGTGATGACTGTACCACCATGTGTCGTAGCATCACCTTGTCTTATGGCAGGACAAACGGACATAATAATTACTCTCTATAAACTTTCGATATGATTATCGTATCATTAAACAAAGTTGATATCAATCATGTTTGTGGCACACTATCGTAAAAGTTAGCTTGCTCTGTGTTTGTATATTGAGAGAGCCGTTTCTCAAGACTAAATAAGGAGAGACCTTATGAAAACCAAAGCCATGCTTATTTTATCAATCCTTTTATCATCATTTACCCTAACCGCCTGCGACCCATTTAAAGGTCTAAGAGGCTATGGTCAAGAAGCAGGGGCAAATGGTAAATCAAAGAGATTTAAAAATGCTCGAGGTGAGGCGAGGTTTGATTGTCAAAAAGGATTTATACATGCTCATGAAGGAAATAGCTATCCAGAAAAACACGGTCTCCCCCGTGAAATCGGTGGTAACTTTATCTGCGATGGCGACGCCCCCAAACTTCCCAAAGACTGCCAAGGTCGTGAAATCCGTAGTGAGGCAAATTAAATGCCTTTACAACCAAACACCAATTACCCTTAGCTTTAAATGACTTTATTTGTAAAAATGGTGTTCCTACCATTCCTGTTAAAGATTTAGAATACTGGAAACGCCATGAATCTATCATGCCCACCTGCAAAGACAGCCGTGGTCGTAAACGTCCTTGTGTATAATTGTGGTATGATGTTGCCATCATGTAGGGGTTATACAAACCCCCTACACTCACGCTCGTACAGTCAAAAAAGGAGGATTGGGGCGAACGTTTTAACCCAAGTGTGGCTGTATAAATTTTAATAGTAATTGTTGTTATTTTGTTCTAAATGATGTATGATTTTATAGGGTGATTTAGACATCTATTTGATGTGGTCGGGTGGCTTCTTTTGTTTGATTTATTATGAGCATAGCAACGTTGATGATTGGTGAAGTATGGTTAAACGCAAAAATATATTAGGAATATTGGGTTGTGTGCTATGTATGACGACCGCACACGCCAACACTGGGGCATCAGAAGATAAGGCAAGGCAGTATGCTCGCCAAGCCATTTTTGAGAGCTTAGCAGAGGCAGATAGAGAGCTCACCGCAGAGGAGAGACAGGTTGAGGATGAGATTATCAAGGCGTATTTGATTTTGCAAAAGGAGCATGAGCATTCACTGACACAGTTACAAATGGCTCAGACCCCACCAACCACAGACAGTCACAACAATGAACTGCTGGCAAAAAAATTATTAGAACTCAAACAGTCAATGCATGAGTTTTTTTTGGATAGAAATTTTGGCATGGAGCATCGTTCTGCTTTGGTTTATCCTGATGATTCACCCGATAAGACAGCAGTGGATGATGAGACATCAGAAGGTCAGACGAACCAGACCAACCATGAGAATGACAAGGCAGATGAAAAATAAGTTAATGTCCCAAAGCTTTACACGCAGTTGGGTTTTACTGCCAAAGATGATGTTGCTAGGACTGCTGACGACATCGACCATCGCAGTGGCTGACCTAGATGATGAATACTTTATTGCCCATCAAGTGGCTCAGTCCCATCAAATCCCAGGTCTTCTAAAAGGCGATACCGAGACTCTGGTCAATGAAGCGCTTGCTGAGCTTATCAAAACCCATAAGCAAAAAGAACTTATCAAACAGTACCATGAGGACAAAGCGACTTCATCCATGCTAAAACAGAGCATGGCAGAGTCGGTATCTTCATCTGAGTTTGACTCTTGGTTGAATGAAAAAATCGCCACCATTTACATGGATTTGTATGATGTGGCACAGCTTAGACAGATGTACAAAGACAGCCGCACCCGAGGCGACGTAGATAAGCCCTCTGATGACATGACGGTTTATTTGTCACAGTACATTCAGTCAAGTCTCTCTTATGAGCATAAAAAAGAACTTCAAGAGCAGTTATTTTTAACAAAACTCAAAGAAACCACCAAAAACATCTTAGACCAACATGCCAAGCCTGATAATCCAGATAAGGATGATGATGAATATTATTAAACGCACAAAAGGTCTGTGGGCTATCTTGCTACCCATGATGGCTCTGTATGGCTGTGCTTCTTTGCCGTCAAGTGATGACAAAGCACCCTCTGAGATTGACGTGATTTTGATGTCTGACGCCGACATCAACGAGGATATATTGGGTGTTGCTTCACCTGTTCGTCTGACATTATTACAGCTAAGTTCTGAGATACAGTTTAGACAACTGCCACATATGATGAGTGATGACAAATCCTATGGCGAGCTTTTGGGTGGAAGCATGCTTGAACAGACTGATGTCACCCTAAGACCTGATGAGCTTTTAGAATTCAAGCTTCCCCTAAATGACAAAACCAAATACCTAGGAGTGGCGACAGCTTATCGTGATGAGTCAAATGATTGGAAGCAATCCCTGCAAAAGCAGGATAAACGCTGGTATCAAGTCAGGGACAATCATTTTTTATACTTGCATGTTCAGCCACAGGGCGTGGTTCAGTTATCCAAACAAGAAGCTTTGAGCAAAATGCTTGCCTTTAAACTCAAAGAGCAGGGCAAGAGCATGGAGGATTTTAAAAAACTCACCAAGCGTGAGCAAGACAAAGCATTAAAAAAACTTGAAAAAGCACTTGAAGAATCCGCACCTGCTGACATGTCAAAGGGTTATTTTTCATCACCCAAGCCAAAGATGGATGCGGTTGATGTCTTAGGGGATGGTAAAACTGCTACGGATAAAGCATTGATGGCGGATTGATGTGATTTTGATATTTCTACAAGAGGTGAGCGTATGATTGATTTTAAGGTTGTTTGGGGAGAAGGTACGTTAATCTCACCTCAGCATTTTCAACAGCAAGAGCGTTATTTTGAGACACTGATTAATAATTTTGCACTCAATAAAAACCATCATTGGGGTTTTAAAAACTTGGATTTTAATGAATCCGCCAAGGAAATGGGTATTTTGGAAGTGGCACAGGTCAGCGGTTTTTTTAAAAATGGCTTGTATTTTGAAGAGACTTCTCAAAGCTGTCCAAGATTAAAGATAGAAATTCCGCCAAACATAGAATCCGAAACCGTGTATTTGGCATGGTCAAATGAGTCTGTATACCAGCAAAACTATGCCATGATTGATGATGCTGATGGTATAAATGCTCAGTATATCCTGCACGGTATTGAGCTGTCAGATGTCACCGAATTAAATTCTGCCAAAAGACAGGTCGTCGTTGCCAATAAAAACTTGCGTTTGGTGTTATCAAGCCAGCTTGGCGATGGCATGATTCACCTGCCTGTTGCCAAGATTTTATCAAGCAACGCTAACGGCGAGTATTTTCTAGACAAGACATTCATTCCGCCATTTTTGAACGTGAACAAAAATGAGATTCTAGCCAACCATCATCAAGAGTTGCATGGCATATTAAAACAGCGTATTCAATCCTTGACCGGGGTTTTGACCAACCCATCTCTAATGACAAGTAATGATGTTAGAGACTTCCTGTTTTTACAGACCCTCAATCGCTATCAGGCTTATATGCACCATACCGCCACATTGCCTGTGATACATCCTTGTGAATTATATGAAAGTTGGTTAAAACTCTATGGTGACCTAAGCACGTTCGAGCCAACCAAAATGAACTTGGCATTGCCGAGTTACCACCATGACAATCTCAAAGAATGTTATGCTGAACTCATGGCGTTGCTAAAACAGGCTCTGTCGATTGTGCTAGAACAAAAAGCCATTCTCATTCCGTTTGAGATGACTGATGAGACGACCCGAGTTGCTATTACACCCGATAAGTCACTGCTTAATAATTGCCGTTTTGTATTGGCGGTGAATGCCAATATCCAGCCGGAGGCATTAAGACAGACGCTGCCAGCGACCATCAAGATCGGCTCTGTTGAAAAAATAAAAGATTTGGTGGCTTATCATCTGCCTGGGGTCAAGGTTAATGCATTGGCAACAGCACCCAGAGAGCTCCCATATTATGCAGGGTTTAGCTACTTTGAGCTTGATAAGACTTCTGAGTTGTGGGCGGATTTGCACCAATCATCAGGCATGGCACTACATCTGGCGGGTGAATTTCCAGAGTTGCAAATTGAATTTTGGGCAATCAAACCTGTTTATTGATTAAACAGACATGATAAGTTAAGTTGTGATAATAATGTATTTAAACAGGACAAATCATGCAAGCGGTCAGATTTGAAGAAATTGAGACAGGATTATCCAGTCAGCAGAGTGCCTCTATCAGTGCTGATGACAGCAATCCTTTGGTAAAATCAGCCATCCCCTTGTTTGCGATAGCCTCTCAGATGAAGTACTACTATAGCAATCTAGGGAGTGCAGAAGTATTAAAACATCTAAAAGCACAGATTGAGGCTTTTGAAGAGCAGTCTGAGGGCATGGGTGTGCGTTATGAGACGGTTCGTGCTGCCAGATATTGTTTATGCACGTTGCTTGATGAATTTGCCGCCAAGCATGGTTGGGCGGATCAAGAGTGGATGGCAAACAGTCTATTGGTCACGTTTCATAGTGAGACGTGGGGTGGCGAGCAGTTTTTTGCCATGTTGGATAAAATCAAGGCAGAGCCCCAAAAGAATCTTAACTTAATTGAGTTTATGTACTATTGTTTGGTTATTGGGTATATGGGTAAATATCAAGTACTCAATAATGGACAGGTCAGCATTCATAACCTCAAAAAAGAGCTAGAAAAACTCATCGCCAAATACAAGTCATTGCCCTCATCGCCATTGTTGATGGATAGGCCATCAGCAGGCGAGCTAAGCGGTATTAGAAATAAGGTGGTGCCTATTTGGGTGATGGCACTGGCTTTTGGTTTGCTGTTATTGGGGCTTTATAAAATCTTTGATTATCAGCTTACAAACAGAACAGACAGCATCAATCAATCCATACAAGCACTGACCATTCCCGTCAAGCAAGAAACGCCCGTTGCAAGCACACAACCAAGAAGGCTGACACCACTACTCAAAAATGAGATTGAAAGCGGGCTTATTGAGGTCAGTGAGACACCAACAGCAAGCAAGATTACCATCTTGGGTGATGAGCTGTTTGCCTCAGGCTCAGACAAGATAGAAGATAGATTTTTCCCTGTATTGGCAAGTGTGAGCCAAGCCCTAAATATCGTCCATGGTCAGATTATTGTTTCAGGCTATACTGACGATAGACCAATCAGTAGTTCGGCTTACCCCTCTAACTGGCACCTATCACAAGGAAGGGCGGATGCAGTTAAGCAGATTTTGCTCAGATATATTGAAGATGCTTCTCGAGTGCGTTCTGAGGGTAAAGGCGACCAAAATCCTGTACTGCCTAATGATTCTGAATTAAACAGAGCGAAAAATCGCAGAGTAGAAATCATTGTGTATTTGGATGAAGGTTCGCCATTGCTAAAAGATACCGAAGGCACGCAAATTAACACAATACAATAATGGGGTGATAATGAACTTTTTATCGATGATAAATGTTGGGATGCTATGGGGTGGATTTGGGGCGGTATCTCTAATCTCTATGATTTGGTTTGGGGGTGCTTATCTTCAGATAGGTACATGGAAGCCTTTGGAGCCAACTTGGGTAAAAGTCTTGTTAAGTTGCCTTATTGTGCTGGTGGTAATCGGGGTAAATGCCTATAAATGGTATAAACAAAGACAGCTTAACAAACACGTCATGGAAGAGCTAAAAGCTAGCGACCTATCCTCTGATGATAAAGCAGTCAATAAAAACAAAATCACCGAACAGTTCAATTCGGTGGATTTGATTTTGCAAAAACATAATGATACACAAAATAAAAACCTTGTACAAAGACTATTTACGGATAAAAAAGGTTATATCTATCAAAAACCTTGGTTTTTGTTGATGGGTGCTTCAGGCGTTGGAAAGACCACCTCCATTCTAAATTCGGGGTTGAAATTCCCCATTGGCACCGTGGAGAATACTTCTAGGTTGGCAGGCACACAAGATTGTGACTGGTTTTTGACGGATGATGCGGTACTGATTGATACAGCAGGTAGATTCGTTGAGCAGGACAATCAGTCAAAAAACAGTGATGACTGGCAGGAGTTACTCCATCTATTAAAGCGGTGCCGTACCAAACAACCCATCAATGGACTGGTGTTGATGATTGGGGCGGACGACATCATGAAAAATGATGAACAGTATCTAGAAAGCCAGCTGTCCGAATTTAGAATTAGATTGCAAGAGGTGCAAAACACATTTAACATCAGCTTCCCATTTTATGTGGTCATTAATAAAATTGACCTCATCACTGGTTTTGGGCAGTATTTTAATTATCTTACCGAAGAGGATAGAAATAAGGTATTTGGCATTACTTTGGATGTTTTGTCCGATAATTCGGCAGAAAAGATAAATATCATCACCAAAAAATTAGACGACATCGCAGAATCCATTGAGTTAAATATATTTAACAGTGTGGCATATAACAATCAACAGAATGAACCATCGGATTTAGCATTGTCTTTTGCCTCAGAATTTGCTGACTTTACCACGCACCTAAAAAGCTATCTCAAAAAACTCCTAAATCTGTCAAAATATGATGCCATGCTTCATTTGGGCGGGGTTTATTTTACCAGTTCTGCTCAGCAGGAAATGGGGGAAATGGCTCATGCCAATCCCAAATACCAACTGCAATCCAAATACATCCAAGACAATAACGGCTTAATGTTTGGTTCGAAGCCTTATTTTATTAATCATTTTTACCATTTTGTTTTGATGGAGACGTCCAATTTGGCAGGGACGGATGCTTCTTGGCTCAAGAAGCAAAGAATGGTTTATTGGGGGTTGTGCTTGTTATTGTCGGCATTAACCATTGCGTGTGCGGTGATTTTTATCAAGGCTTTCTTCAAGAACTCAGCGTATCTTGATAAGGTGGAGAAAAACACCCAAGAGGCTCATGCCATGTCAAGCTCGGTGGATGGTGGTAATGCCTTGGCAGTACTTGATTTTGCCAACAAAGTTAGGGTTATCCCCAATCGTGACATATCAGCAGAGCTAACCCAAAAAAGTTTTTTGGGCGATGTTGGTCTAAATGATTATGACAGGATTTATGCCACCTCACAACAAAAATATCGTTCGCTTGTTGAGAAGAGTTTGAACGAACTCATCTCCACCACCATCAAAGATAAGCTCAAAAATAACACCGCCCAAGGCTCTTTGGCGGGACTATATCAAAATCTAAAAGCCTATCTCATGCTTTATGATAATAAGCATTATGATGGCAAATTTATCGCCGGATGGGTGCAATCCAACTTGCCTAATGAAGCATTTGAGTCAAACGCTGATAACTTTGAGCAGTTAAAGCAAATATTGATTGAAAAAAAAATCACGCCAAACGACCCCCAAGATTTGGCGATGATAAATAAAGCCCGAGAGATGTTGGCAGGGCAGGATATTGGTAATGTGGTCTATGCCGATTTGATAGGATATACCCAAACTCTTGACACCAAAGGCATGCCGTCCGTATCTTTTGTGTCCATGGGCGGTTCTGCCACGCAAAGCTTATTTCGCAGGGTAAGTGGCAAGACATTGAATTCTCCCATGCCAGTACTGTACACAAAATATGGCTATCAGAATCTGTTTTTGCCTTATGTCAATACTCGCCTAGATAATTTTTATAATACAGAAAATTGGGTCATGCCAAACAATGCTTTTTTTGCCTCAAAAGAGCAGGTGTTGTCAGATATTTATCAAAAATACACCAATGATTATATCACCTATTGGCAACAGTACATTGCAGACATTAGGATGTTAGAACCAAAAAATTTACAACAAACCATCGTCATGTCAAAGCAATTATCAGAAAAAAACTCCTCTTTGGCAGGTATCATCCGTGGTATTTATGATAATACCAACCTTGTGGAGGAGGTTACCAAGCCGACACCTGATGTTGCCAATGATGTCACGGCGAACACAGGTCAGGAAGTCAAGCAGGACAAGGAAGCTGTGATGCAGGCCAAAAAGACCGCCAAGACCAACGAAACTTCTGCTCAGATGAGAGGCTATCTGCAGGATGTGGCAACTCATTTTTCTCAATTTCATGTATTAGTCCAAAGCAGTGAAGGCATGCCATCTCAGTTGGATGAAATTGCCAAATCAATCAATGACCTGTATGTGTATTTGGTGGCATTGCAGATGAGTATGCAAAACAATGATGCACTGATGCCTGATAACAAACCGGTCATTAACTATCAGGCTCAGGTCAGTCGTCTGCCTGACCCGTTTAGACCCATGTTAGACCAATTTGTGGGGCAGATATCCCAAACGAGCAAAGACTATCAGCAAACCTATAAAGACGAGCAAGCACAAGCCGTCATCGAAGAGCAAAAAAAAACGGTGCTGTCCATCGCTGAACAACAAGATGCTCATGTCAGGCAAGGCTGTGAAAGCTTAATCGCTGGAAAGTATCCTTTTGACAAATCAGCCCCTCAAGAGGTATCGCTTCAAGAGTTTGCTAAAGTATTTGGCTCGGAGGGTTTGTTCATGCAGACATTGCAGAGTAATATTTTGGTGAATGAGCGACTAAGTACCCCTTTTTTGTCGCTACTTGAAGGCTCGGATAGGCATAAACATTACCAAAACGCCCAAAAAATTAATACAAAATTTTTGGCGGGCTCCAAAAACCCTGCATTGGATTTTACGATGAAAATCATGGCGATGGATAAAGACATTAAAGAGCTGTCCGTAAGTTATGATGGTACGCAGACCACCTATTATCATGGACCTCAAAAAAGCATCAAACTCTCTTGGCCATCAACACAAAAAAGCATGACTCTAAAAGCCATGGATTTTAATAACCAAAGTCATGGCTTGGAAGTGAAAGGTGATTGGTCTGTGTTTAGATTGATGGATAAGGCAAGTCGGATTATTAATACCAAAGACAACAAAGGGGTGATTGCAACCTTTGAATTGGATAAACATGAAGTACATATTGAGTTTAAGTCTATCTCTGGCACAAATCCTTTTTTGCTTGGTGAGTTAAAGGGGTTTGTATGTTAGTGTCATTTTATGGTAAATTGCCTCACCATGCCGAGTTCCTAACATCACACAACTTGCCATTATGGTCTAAGACCATCACTGACTGGATGATTCGAGGGCGGGGTCAGCTTGGTGAGATGATTTTAAAGCAAAATCACAAAAGACCAAGCGTGTATTTTTTTATGATAGATGGTCATGACTTACCAGTTCAGATTTCAGGTATTTTTTTGGCGAGTCATGACAGCAGACACAGGGAGTTCGCCTTTGTGTTGTTTCATGAATATGAAAAGCGGTCGTTAATGTTGATTAGGGATGGTTGTCAAGATGCCATTAGGCAGGCGAGTTTCGACATTTCGTTGCTTGCAGATATGAATAATGGTGAGCTGTTGGATGGCTATGAAGATTTTTTGCAAAGAACTGAAGTGCCATTAAACGAAGGCGTCTGGCAGAGTGCCTGCTATGCCCCAGAGCGTTTGAGTTCCACACAGTTAAATAGTACACTTTATCGTAAATTAATCATGAGTTCTTAGGAGGATTGGATGGATGACTTTTTGGCACCATTGCACGATGAGCAGGTAGCAGGGCATAATATCGAGTATGATGACGATTTTTTAAACTTGATGAGCCTACTACAAGACAAGCCAGAGCAACAATATGGCGATTTGGTGGTTGAGGCTGGAATCAAGGACTGGCGTGCTATTTATGAGTCTTGTTATCAGCTTTTACTGCATAAGAGTAAAGATTTGCTTGTCATGAGTTATTTTACTCAAAGTGGTATTGTACTAAATGGGCTTATGGGGTTAAAAGAAGGGTTGTTTATCATTAAGGGTAATCTTGAGAAATATTGGGAGGATGTCTTTCCAAAGCTTGTTGATGAAGATGGTGATTATGACCCTGATTTTCGGGTGAATGCACTGTCTTTGTTCTTCGCTCCTGATGGTATCTTAAAAGACCTAAGAAATGCCCCTTTGGTTAAAAATGGATTGTCAGGAAAGTTTCATACGGTAAAAGAGATAGAGGCTTTCTTGGAGAGCTATGATGAGTCACTATATGCTGGAGGCATTCAAAGGCTGGTCATTGATTTGTCTGTTGCCTCCGAAGATGGGCACTCGCCCATAAGCCAGCTAAAAGAGGCGGGCGTGCTCATATTGGCAATCAAGGCACTATTTGAAAAATATGAGATAAGTGGTCTAAAATTTGAGCCTACCGAGCAGTTGATTCAAAAGATTTTGGATTTACTAAGCCAATCAGGAGAGTCTGGTTTGGAGCGACAAGATGTTACACCAACCAAGATGAACGACATAAAAACAGCAGAATCTGTCGTGCCTGTGATGAACTGGGCAAGCTATTCTGTGAATTCAAGAGAGGATGTGCAATTATTGCTTGAAAAGATTCATGTGTATTTTGAAAAGCACGAACCTTCACATCCTGCACCACTATTTATCAGACGCATTCAAAAATTGATGAATCTTAATTTTTATGAAATAATGAAAGACATCAGTCCAGAATCATTAGATAGATTGGAAAATTTGGTGGGACAACCCTTGCCTAATGATGATGAATTTAATTAAACCTAAGTCAAACCCATAGGAGATGACATGAGTAGTAAATCCGCTCAGAAATTTATTGCTAAAAACCGCTCGCCTCGTGTTCAGATTGAGTATGATGTGGAGGTGTATGGCACCGAAAAAAAGATAGAATTGCCCTTTGTGATGGGTGTGTTTGCTGACTTGGCAGGCAAAAGCAAGCAGGAATTGCCAAGTATTGCCGATAGAGCATTCATGGAGATTGATGCGGACAATTTTGACGACCGAATGAAATCAATCAAGCCTAGAGTTGCTTTTAATGTAGCTAATAGATTAGAAGAGGATGGGACTCAGCTCGGTATTGAAATGGAATTTGAAAAAATGGAGGATTTCTCACCAGAGCAAATCGCACAAAAAATTGACCCATTAAAGCAACTCTTGGATGCAAGAACAGAGTTGTCAAATCTACTTTCCTATATGGATGGTAAGGCGGGGGCAGAAGATTTGATTGATAAGATTCTATCTGACAATGAGCTACTTCAATCTTTGGCAACTTTGCCAAAAAACGCCACATCAGAAGATAATAATTCCTAAGGAGGCGTCATGACTACGCAACACGAACATCAAACGCATACCCAGACTCAGACCGTTTTTGATAACGACTTTGAGGCTTTGGTCAATAAAGAATTCAAACCCAAATCCAAGCAAGCAGAAGATGCGGTTCAAGGTGCGCTAAAAACATTGGCTCGCCAAGCACTGGGTAACACTGTCAAGCACTCATCGGATACTTATCAAACCATCCAAGCAATCATCGCTCAGATTGATAAAAAGCTATCCGACCAAATCAATGAGATTATCCATCACGAAGAATTTAAGCAAATGGAGAGTGCTTGGCGTGGACTACATCATCTGGTCAATAATACCGAGACCAATCACCTGCTTAAAATCAAGGTTATGCCTCTAACCAAAAAAGAACTCTCTCGCAACCTCAAGAAGTTTAAAGGGGTGATGTGGGATCAAAGCCCAATATTCAAAAAAATCTATGAAGAGGAATACGGGCAGTTTGGTGGCGAGCCCTTTGGTTGCTTAGTGGGAGATTATTATTTTGACCATAGTCCACAAGACATTGAAATCTTGACGGAGGTTGCTAAGATATCCTCTGCTTCTCACTGCCCGTTCATTACGGGTGCTAATCCAAGCCTTATGCAGATGGATTCTTGGGAGGAGTTATCAAATCCAAGAGACATCACCAAAATATTCCAAAACACAGAATATGCAGCATGGAGAAACTTGAGAGCCAGTGATGATGCTAGGTATTTGGGGTTGGCATTACCTAGATTTATGGTGAGAGCACCTTATAGCAGTGCCAGTAACCCTGTTGATGAGTTTCACTTTGAAGAGCAGGTATCAGACCACGAAGGGTATGCATGGGCAAATGCCGCTTATGCCATGGCGGTCAATATCAACCGCTCATTTAGCGAGTATGGTTGGTGTACTTCTATCCGTGGTGTTGAATCTGGCGGTACGGTGGAAAACCTACCAACTCACACCTTTGAGACTGATGATGGTGGTGTGGACTTAAAATGCCCAACCGAGACTGCCATTAGCGACCGTAGAGAGGCGGAGCTGTCCGCCAATGGGTTAATGCCACTTGTATATCGCAAAAACTCTAATTTAGCCGCCTTTATCGGGGCACAGTCTCTACAAGAACCAACCCAATATCATGATGCAGACGCCACAGCCAATGCCAAGCTCTCTGCCAGATTGCCTTATCTGTTTGCTTGCTGTCGTTTTGCTCACTATTTAAAATGTATCGTGCGTGATAAGGTCGGCTCATTTAGAGAACGCGAGGATATGGAGCGTTGGCTCAATGATTGGATTATGAATTATGTCGATGGCGATCCGGTCAACTCATCCCAAGAGACCAAAGCCAAGAAACCTTTGGCAGCAGCTGAGGTGATTGTGGAAGAAGTGGCGGACAACCCAGGGTTCTATACCTCCAAGTTTTTCTTGCGTCCGCACTATCAACTTGAGGGATTGACAGTGTCCTTGCGATTGGTGTCAAAACTACCTTCGCTAAGAAAGGATTGATGAGTATCTAGCAACCCTGCTTTGGGGTTGCTATTTTGTTTTTGTGTGAGTGAAACAAATCATGACTGTGCGTTACTACATCCTAGAGGGTGACACCACCACCGCAGGCGGTGTCGTCCAAAAAACCACCAATACCCTATCTTTTAAAGTCTATGGTAAAGAACAAAGCTATATCGGCGATGATGTTTGGTGTCCTGCTTGCCAGTCTATGGGTAAAATCACCCCTAACCAAGACAGACTCTCTACCAAAGTAAACGGACGAATGCCCGCCCTAAATGACGACCTATGTCTATGCAAATGCACTCCATCGCCAAAGCTGGTGAATTCGCAGACGAGTTTTAGGGAAGTGGTTGATGATGGCTATAACACTCAGCCCAAGAATCACAAGGAAAAGAGTGGTTCAAAAATTTTTGATAAACGCATTAAGTTCGACTTTGGAGAAATAAATAATGATATTACCCCATTTTTGAGATATAGATTAAAGATAGATGGTATAACATACGAAGGAGAGCTTGATGATGAAGGTAATACAGATATTTTCTATAGCGATATAGAAACAGAAATTACGGATTTAGAGCTGTTTTTCTCGCAAGATGGAGACAACTAAATGGGCATACCAATCAATAAAAGTGGTGACAAGCTAATCATTAACATACCAAGCAGAGATTTAACGGCAGAAGAAATAGCCTTGGCAAGATTAATATTTGGTGAAACCATTAAGTATCAAGCAGTTAAAGTATTTAAGGTTGATTACCTACCTAATCAACAAGAAGAAACCATCGTAACACCCAATGGCAATTTATATCCAGCAAAAAAGGTATATAGAGAAAATTATGCTCTTGATAGCGATAGCATGAAGCACTTATTCATCCATGAGATGGCTCATGTCTGGCAAAGCCGTAAGGGCATGTGGGTGCGTTTGATAGGTGCTAAAATACATACTTGTGCTCGTCTTAATGACACTAACCCTTATTTATACAACATTCACCAAACATTTGGAAGCAAGGTGATTAAAATGCAAACTTCTCAGAATAAATCGGTCTCTAATATTGTGACAATTAAGTCCAAGTTGTCAGATTACAACATGGAATCTCAGGCAGAAATCATAGCTGATTACTGGGCATTGAAATTTAAAAGAAACCCCGACTTAATGATAACAAAAAATTTTGAAACTAATGTCAGGGCTAGAAATTTGGATGCAGTGATTCGACTTTATGAAGAAAAAGTAAAGCAAGCAATTGGCGCTTAGGACTGGTATGATGGAAAGGGTAGAAAAATTCATAAAGGCAATTGCTGTTTTTATGTTATGTTTTTTTGTTATGGTGATTGGTTTGATGTTATGGATAAGTCATATCATGTCTCAAGACAAAGACCTTGTCAAAAATAATTCATTAAAAAATGCA
This sequence comes from Moraxella lacunata, assembly GCF_002027545.1. Taxonomy (GTDB): domain Bacteria; phylum Pseudomonadota; class Gammaproteobacteria; order Pseudomonadales; family Moraxellaceae; genus Moraxella; species Moraxella lacunata. The sequence continues at coordinate 15,102 of NZ_MXAN01000056.1, read as the reverse complement.
ATTATTGAGCAAAACGATTTAGTCTTTGAGATTCAGGAAGGTTATGCAAGTGGTCTTGATATTGGTTATGATAGCCAAACCGTTTATTCGCAAGGCTTGGGGAAAAAAGTATCAAAATTAACCATTGAAAATTACCCCTCCATGATTCATGATAAAAAAATTTATCATTTTATGTTATATCAATATGAGCTTGGGGGTCATGGATTTTCTGGATTTGATTTTTGCATTAATAACAAAAAAGTTTTTTATGGGAAAAACATAAAAAACTGTTTAAAAGATGATGGTCTTGATTGATTTTAATAAATCTAGCAATAATCTACGGCTGTTAAAGTAAATGGCTTGGTCTGCCTTAAATGACGACCTATGTCTATGCAAATGCACTCCACCGCCAAAGCTGGTGAATTCGCAGACGAGTTTTAAGGAGGTGATTGAGAATAATAGCAATCGCACAATAAATAATGAGGCATTGATCCAAAAAGATAATTTTATTATAGATGATAATTATCAGTTGCAATTTCAGTGCATTGATAGTGTAAGTGGTTCCCCAATTTTTGGTATTTATTATATTGCTGTATCTAATACCGGTACTATCTTAAAAGGATTGACTGATAAATGTGGTTTAACAGAAGTGTTAACTAAGGACAAAGAAGAAACTTTTGAGATACATTTTTTTGAAGAGGTGATATTGTGAGTGAAAAAAATTTTACTGTTAGAATTAAAGTTACATCAAAATCCGAAAAAATTAGAAAAATGCTGAAATATAGATTGGTGTTTTTTAAAAAATCTAAGCCTTATAACGGTGTATTTGATGATAATGGCTGTAGTAAGGTGTATAATGCAGATTATTTTGATATTGTTTGGTTTGAAATATATATAGGTAATGATTTGATAGATAAAATATTTGTTATGCCAACAATGAATGGGAAATATAATGATAATGCTTATGAAGTAAAAGTAAAGTATGGAGAAATTTCTATGAACAAAACCATCATTTCTGTTGGGTATAATAAGCCTATAGCACCAACTACATCATTAAAAAAAGTTTCATTTTGTGAAGCATTGGATTTATTTATAAAAAATAGAAGTATTTGGACTTTTGATAACCCTCCGGATTTTTACAGCAATGAAATAGGTGATGAACAATCCTATATTAGGAGTTTGGGTATTCACCCTAATACGACAGACGGGGTTGATTTACAGTATTTCTTGGTGCAGTATAGATATAGAAGAACAGTGGATCCTTTTACTGGATTTTTAGCTTGGAGTTTTCTTACTGGTTACATTTATATTGGTAGTGTTTTTTCCGCATATCATAGCAAATCTGGAGTGGACGGATACTTTAAAGATATTTTAAATGATTTTTCTGGAAATAATGCTGGTCATGATGCCGCTGTGTACGGTTTAGAAAATTACAAGGAGAGATTGTGTGATTAGAAAAACCAAAGTAGAGAAAATTGCGGATAAATTAATTATTTTGATATTTTTAATTGTATTTATTTTGATGCTATATATAATATTTGAACCTTATCTCATTGTAAATAATTTAGGTGATAATATGCATACAGCTATAGATAGATTGGGACATCCAGATCTAATATATGATAAAAATGATTGTCTGGTTTTATCTATGGTTAGCTGTGATGATTTTGATAAAAATAATATACATAGTATTGCCATTTGGTATTACGGCATTGAAAGTAATATTGTTGTTGGTTTTGATAAAAGAGAAATTATTGTATACAAAGGAGTGGTGGATAATATATATAAGTGACTATATTTTATGATAAATTCTTAGATTGTATTAAGAATTCATTATTGAAATTCTTATAATGAAATGTTTGGAAGAAGACTATTTATTTAAATCCATTTGAAAGTATTTGGTATTAAGGTGTAAAAAAATAAATTGTTAAAATTGTTTAATAGTTTTATGAAGGATTATTTTAGTCTTGTGTATCAGATTGCATAAATAAATTATCTTTATTACAGATAAAATATAAAGCGAATTTTAACTTAGAAACAAGACAGACTTTCCACTAAAGTAAACGGCAAACGCTAGCCCTGCATGACGACCTATGTCTATGTAAATGTAATCCACCGCCAAAGCTTGTGCATTCGCAGATGAGTTTTAAAGAAAAAGTCAGCTCACAGGGTATGGCAATAAGTGCTAGTCAACTAAAAGAAAGTCCAACCCAAACACCCAGCACCTATAGCACCTCAGTACGCTTTGTAGATGATGATGGCTATCCTTATGCTAATGTTTCATATACTGCCAAAAACAAAAAGACAGGCAAGATACATTCAGGTAGAACTGATGAAAATGGTCAAACCCCACACTTTTTTACAGATTCACCTGATGATTATGAGATTAAACTGGACTTGGACTGGCAAAATAAGGAGATGAATAATGAGTGACAAAACCACCTGCACCTCTGCTAGTACTGGCACGCCAGTTACCACTCAAACCATTTGCAATAGACCCTTTATCGCACACGAGCACGGCATTGGCGACCAGTTAGATCCTTTTGCTTGGAATGTCATTGAAGGGCGTTAAGGGAGAGGTTGGAGGGTAGAGAGGTTCCTGACCAGGGCTTATCCTCTTTGTGTAGTCCTGCTGTATTTTTTTATTTTTTACTATTGGTAGATAAAAATACCTACAAAAGTCTTGTTTGGAGTCTGTGGTACCATGGTGTAGCAAACATCAAATCAATACAACTTAAACCATCGAACGCAACCAAACATCCTACCAGCTATTTTAAAGCCAATAATGAACCCAAAATATTAGGACTGGATTGGATGACTTTAGCTAGTTTAAGAGATACCTTTAATAAAAGAATACGCTACAAATCGCCCGATGATGAGACTGCAGGAATAACCCTTCCTCATGAATTAATAGGTTGGTTGGAAAAAATTGGCTTTAAGCACATTGAAACATATGAATTAGACACTTTGGCAAATTATATTCAATTAAATGCTTATTTCACCAAGCAAGATTATTATGTTATCTCTTTAATCAATACAGAATTACTACAAAAAGGCAATTCTGCCTTTGGTGTCATTCCAGAGCATTGGGTAGTATGGACAAGTTTATTGCGAAGTGGAAAAAATGCCATTGATTTAAATACTAAATTGACAGACATAGTGCACTTGACGGTATTTTCTTGGGGCAAGAACAATTGGTCTATTCAGTCAAATTTGCCACTTAATAAATTTGGTAGTAGTCTAAAAAGTATGCCAAACTAGGTTTTCCGTTCGCCCTGAGCCTGCCTGCGGGTAGGAAAACCGTTAGGTTGCCCAAGCTCACCACGAACGGTTTTCCTTGTAGCATACTTTTTGAACCAGAGCCATAAATTTATGCTCTACCATAAAACCGCTTTTATTGTAAAAAGGGTATGACATGAAAAAGACAGCGTTATGGCAAAATATGGCATTATGGGAGAAAGTGGCATTGTGGTTTTTGGCAACCATAGTATTTTTGATTGTTTTTTTAATTATTATGTTTAAAGTCTCATCGCATTTTGCTAATCGTCCACATTTTGTAACCCAAGAATTACCCAAAGCACATCTCAATCAACCTTATTATGCAAAAATTGAGATAGAAGCCGCCATTATAGAGGAAACGGTTGACATACAAGTTTCAAATGAAGATATTATGGTGGAGCCGAAAGTGTATGAAAGCCATAAAGACATATATAATAAACCTGTTTATAGAACAGATTACTCAAACTTAACTATTACAGGCACTCCGTCTGAACTAAAACCAATTACCATCAAATTAACAGGGAGTGCTTATGGCAGTATGTTTGTTGGCAAAGAATTTGAAAAAACATATACTATTGAAGTGTTGGAATAGGCGGATAAAATATATTATTCATCTAATTAACCATAAATAGAAATTCTCATGCCAAAACTTTTTTTGATAACATCAAAACTATGTCTGTTTTTATCAGCATTTCCCTTACTTTTTATTAAATATGATAAAATTTGTTTTGGATATGATAAATACTCAATAATGTATTTATATCAAATTAATGGTGCAGGAGGAGATGATGATGTCGCATTTAAATTATTGGCGATGGTTACTTTTTTCTTCGCACTATTTTTATCCCCAGTGAGAAATAAAATTAGATATGCCTTTTTATTTCTGTTTACTTTGCATGTCAATATCTTATATTTTTATTTGTAGAAAGTTCAACTGTCTGGAATATGATATGGTCATCGATTATTTATTGTCATAACAATCATTTTCTTATTTGGATAACATTCCAGATATTATTCATTATGAATAGTTTATTATTCCTGTATTTAAAGAGGTAAAAAACCATAAACATATAATCTGTAATGCTATCCATCTTTACTCTGTGCAAATAGTAGAATCTTACAACTTTTCTACTCCAATAATCTTATTTTAGCTCTCAAACAAATAAGCAATTACTAAACCAAAACCACACCTCAACTCATGTAAAATTAAAAATTTTCATTATTTGTATTTAAGAATTTTGATATAAGAAGATAGCTTGCAAAGCGACTCTTCGGTTAGAGCATAAGCGTTTTGTGTTAATGCTATGATTGTCAAAAATACTAACAAAGATTTAAACATATGATTGACCTTTTTGGATGCTTTTGTCGTTTTGGTGATGTCCCACTGCCATTTAGATAATGATAACATGGTATCCATTCTTGGGCTGTCATTTTCTGGCTTTTTGGTTGTTGGATCTGCATGACATTTATCGATGATGTCTTGGGGCAATTGAAAAGGCAGATAATCCATAATATTATCGGTATACCCTCAAAAAAAGTATGGGGACTGTTGATGGATAATTCGCTTTGCATAAAAGTATGATATAGACCATAACTGTGTCCCAGCTCGTGTAAAATCGTCCGATTTTTACCCATAAAAACCATTGTGTCTTTATTAATACCTATAGTCAGCAATAAAAAAAATATCAATACTATGCCGATTTTCTGGGTAGTTTTGTAAAATATTTCTTTCGTCAATTTTGCCACGCAAATCAATGTCTTTATCTTCGTATTGTATCGTTACGGATATGGGGCAATATTGTTTGCATTCAGGCAAATCCTTTAGTTTCTCATATCTTTCTAGATAAGCTAAATACAATTCATTAAACAATTGTTCAGCTTTTTGTCTATCATCTGTGATGGTACTGATAAGAATAATCATCTTTTCTTTATCTGAGTTGGTCATAATATTGACTTTATTTGGATCGTGTCTGTCCATCCATAATAGCCAATCTGCTTCGTCTGTATAACTCAGTCCCAACTCTAATCTAAGAAGCTCTACCTTATTATTGAATAAAATAAATTCATCAGGAAAGTTATAATGAAATTGACCAGTTGTTTTATCATAAGTCTTAGAATATTTTACAAATTTTAGCGTATCATATTTATCAAGACGCTGTGCCATTTGTTCATTGGTTAGCATGACCTGATAATAACCGCCACTGCCAAGACAAATGGTTGCATTAAAAACTAATAAAGTTCCAATAAAGAATTTTAACAAGTTCATTTATTTTTCTCCTGTAAAGTAATGATATTATTATTTTAGCTGTATTTATAGCGAAGACCTTATAGGAAGTTTAATAAAAAAAATGTCAATACTATGCCGATTTTCTGGGTAGTTTTGTAAAATATTTCTTTCATCAATTTTGCCATGCAAATCAATGTCTTTATCTTCGTATTGTATCGTTACGGATATGGGGCAATATTGTTTGCATTCAGGCAAATCTTTTAGTTTCTCATATCTTTCTAGATAAGCTAAATACAATTCATTAAACAATTGTTCAGCTTTTTGTCTATCATCTGTGATGGTACTGATAAGAATAATCATCTTTTCTTTATCTGAGTTGGTCATAATATTGACTTTATTTGGATCGTGTCTGTCCATCCATAATTGCCAATCTGCTTCGTCTGTATAGCGTTCACCTAAAAAAAATCTAATGTGAGTGATACCATTTTCAGATAAAAGATACCTTTCAGGAAATTCATAACGAATTTTATCTTTTATTTCATCGTACACTGTAGTATATTTGAAAAATTTTAGCGTATCATATTTATCAAGATGCCGTGCCATTTGTTCATCAGAAAGCATGACTTTATAATAATAAGACATGGCATGGCTAAGACTTGTTAAGCTAAGCACTGCAATAGCAGTCATGATTTTAAAGAGTTTCATACTTTATCTGCCTATTTAGCTATTATATTGCCATCATTATAGATAATATCCCATTGGTATTTATTAAGTGTAATGCCTGAGTTATAATCCATAAGATTGTTTGTATAAGCTTTTTCAAACAATAAATTACTTATATCATCTTGAAATGGATGTTCCAACCCCAAACTATGTCCCAGCTCATGTAAAATCGTCCGAGTTTCATTGTTAAAACTCATTGCTATTCATCAATATTTATAATTGCCAATAAAAAAAATGTCAATACTATGCCGATTTTTTGGGTAGTTTTGTAAAATATTGCTTTCGTTGATTTTGCCACGCAAATCAATGTCTTTATCTTCGTATTGTATCGTTACGGATATGGGGCAATATTGTTTGCATTCAGGCAAATCTTTTAGTTTCTCATATCTTTCTAGATAAGCCAAGTATAGTTCCTCAAATAACTGTTCAGCTTTTTGTCTATCATCTGTGATGGTACTGATAAGAATAATCATCTTTTCTTTATCTGAGTTGGTCATAATATTGACTTTATTTGGATCGTGTCTGTCCATCCATAATAGCCAATCTGCTTCGTCTGTATAACTCAGTCCCAACTCTAATCTAAGAAGCTCTACCTTATTATTGAATAAAATAAATTCATCAGGAAAGTTATAATGAAATTGACCAGTTGTTTTATCATAAGTCTTAGAATATTTTACAAATTTTAGCGTATCATATTTATCAAGACGCTGTGCCATTTGTTCATTGGTTAGCATGACCTGATAATAACCGCCACTGCCAAGACAAATGGTTGCATTAAAAACTAATAAAATACCAATAAAGAATTTTAACAAGTTCATTTATTTTTCTCCTGTAAAGTAATGATATTATTATCATTATAGATAATATCCCATTGGTATTTATTAAGTGTAATGCCTGAGTTATAATCCATAAGATTGTCTGTGTGGGATTCTTGCAATACAAAATGATTTGGTTCCTTATGGTTAAAACTATGTTCCAACCCCAAACTATGTCCCAGCTCATGTAAAATCGTCCGAGTTTCATCATGGGCATTATAAATATTTCTGTAGATAATGACATGATTACCCCAATAATTGCAGTTTCTTGTGATTTTACATTGATGTTTTTCATATTCATCAGGCTCTTTTCTATCAGCCATACCCAATGTTAATTTATCATTTTCTTCTACAACATAGTCGGTTAAAATAAGATAAGTAACATTTGTGCTATTGTTGGTTTCATACTGAACGATATTTAGAGCTTTTAATAGTTCAATAGCATCATCAAAGGCTTCTCTACTACTCTCTCCATTCAAAGGAGTCAAATTGACATTTTTCACATCATTCACTGCCTGTTGATATTTTTTAGAAAAATTATCAATCTCCTGTTGTTGCTGTAACTGGTGGCTACTGATGGTGGTGATTGTGTCTTTACCGTCTTTATTTTTGTGAAAAATTTGCTTATTTATTAAATTAATACCAATGCTTTCTTTGACTTCTGCTATCACGCCTACTTGGCTAAAAAGTTTGCTTTGAATGGCATTTGGATAATCTTGTGGATAAGCATTTGTAGCAGAAAATGGATGAGCTACCAATTCAATGGGTTGTATCGTGGCTTTTCTTCTTTTTGCATTTGGGTAAACACACAGCAGTCCGACTCGTTTTTCTGTGCCATTCTTTTTGGCAAACACTTCTATGGTACCAAGTTGGCTTAAGGCACTATTACAAGTGACAGTAATTATGGGATGATTGCTCTTGTAATAAATAATGGTTTTGGTTACAGATGTCGGCACATCCTTTGATGTATACACGGTTTTTCCTTGTTGATAGGCTGACTGCTCCATAATAAGATTGATGCTTTCTTTGGTCATGTTGGACAACACATCGCTCATTGTCAAAGTGGGTGTATCTACCATTAGTCCATTACTACATCTAAATATTAGCAACGTCTCATCATCTGTCAAGAGCGTGTCTTGGTCTGACTGCTCAAAATACAAGTGTAGATCTACACTACTAAGACCTGTTTTTGATTGATTGCTTGGTGAAAATAAGTTTAGCCAAGCAGGTGTATATTCATTGGGTCTGCCATATTGAATAATCTCTGATAAATTGACTAACTCTTTTCTTTGGTAGCTACGGTATTCTTCCGTCAAATCTTCTATTGCACCGAAATATACCTTTTTGCTTTTATCGGTACCATAAAGATACTCATCACGGAGCCAATCAAACCCATATCTTCCTTGAAATGTACAGTAAACTTAGGCAACTCATCATCATTTGCTTGGGTGTTAGCAAAGTTGTTTTGTAGCTTTGATTGTCTGTATTGCTCTCTTGCTTTTTGGTACTGGGCAAGTCTATTGTCATCAATAATCTCTTTAAAACTTGTCTGAGAATGGATAAGTTTTGGTGGTGGATTACATTTGCATAGACACAAATCATCATTTAAAGCAGGCATTGCCCCACCCAAAGAAAAAGACAATCTTGGACCTGTTGGTACAATTTTGCCCATTGATTGACAAGCAGGACACCAAACATCATCGCCGATACAGCTTTGCTTTTTGCCATCTACATTAAAGACAATGGGATTGTTGGTTGTCTGGACGATACCGCCTGCTGTGGTGGTGTCGTTTTCTAGGATGTAGTAGCGAGTTAGGGGCATGGGATGTCCTCATGTTGAGTGTGTCTATCAATGGTAAGTTTAAATTCATTATCAACAACGGTCAATGTCATGTTTCTTATGGGGTTGGGATTGCCGATAGATAAAAGTATCTCATGACTTATCATGGGCAGGATTTGATTGGTGATGATGGCATCAATTATACGACCGCCTGACTCTATTTCTTGACAGCGGTTGGTGATGAGGGTGATGACGGCATCATCATGGCTTAGTGTGATGTTATGATTATCCTGCATGCGTTTGATGACTTTGTTTAGTTGTAGGGTGATGATGTGTGACATCATCTCGTGATTGAGTGGGTAGTAGGGAATGTTTTGGATTCTACCCAAAAGTGTTGCCGGAAAAGTCTGCAATAGAGGCTCTCTTAATGCCGTAGCCAGTCCTTCTATATCGGGTTTTAGAAGCTCGTCTTGACATAAAGTCAGGGTAAGCTCTGAGCCGACATTGGTGGTTAGGATGATGATGGTGTTCTTGAAGTCAATATAGCGACCCTCGCCATCTTCCATAAATCCTTTATCAAAGACCTGAAAAAAAATCTCGTGAACATCAGGATGAGCCTTTTCTATCTCATCTAGTAGGACAACGCTATAAGGACGTCTGCGAACGGCTTCAGTCAGCACACCACCCTCACCATAGCCGACATATCCTGGAGGGGCACCTTTGAGCGTGGAGACGGTGTGAGGTTCTTGATATTCACTCATGTTGATGGTGATGAGGTTTTGTTCACCGCCATACATGATGTCCGCCAGTGCGAGAGCGGTTTCGGTTTTGCCCACACCAGAGGGTCCTGTTAGCATAAAGACACCAATCGGTTTGTTGGGATTGTCTAGATTGGCTCTGGCGGTCTGTATACGTTTGGCTATCATATCGGTTGCATGAGGCTGACCGATGATTCGTTGGTTGAGTATTTCTGACAAATGAAGGATTTTTTGCACTTCGTCATCCATCATTTTGCCAACTGGAATGCCTGTCCATTCAGCAATGATTTGAGCGATGAGATGAGAATCTACCACAGGATGAACCAACGTCTCTTGTTTTTGTATGGTCTGAAGTTTTGTGATAAGTGCCTGTTGCTCTGCTTTGAGGACATATATTTCTTCTGGTTTGCCATCATCCAATGTGGCTATGGATGTTCTGATTGCATGCAGTGCCTCGACAAGTTGTTTTTGGTCTTGATATTGTGCATTGATAACATCTAACTCTGACTGTATGACTTGGATTTGTTGCTGTTTTTGTGTAATGACATCACCATCGGTTAGATAGCCTGATTCTTGTTGTTTTTGAAGCTGGTGAATCTGCTGTTCGATGGATTTTATGTTTTCTTCTTTGGTGGTGATAGAGAGAGGGGTGCTGTTTAAGCTGACGGCAACCCTAGCACAAGCGGTATCAAGAATGCTAATGGCTTTGTCTGGTAGTTGTCTTGCAGGAATATAGCGAGCTGAGAGTTTGACAGCAGTTTGCACGGCATCGTCCAAGATGAGTACCTGATGATGGGATTCTAGTCTGCCCACCAAGCCCCTTAGCATGTCGGTTGCCACTTGCTGGCTGGGTTCTGGCACTTGAATGACTTGAAATCTTCGGGTAAGTGCAGGGTCTTTTTCAAAATATTTTTTGTATTCTGACCATGTGGTTGCACCAATGGTGCGAAGCTCGCCTCTTGCCAAAGCGGGTTTTAAAAGATTGGCGGCATCACCTGTACCTGCGGCACCGCCAGCACCCACCAATGTATGAATCTCATCAATGAATAAGATGATGGGCTTGGGGCTTTGGTGAACTTCCTTGATAACTGCTTTTAGGCGATTTTCAAACTCACCAGAAACACTCGCCCCTGCCTTGAGTGCACCGATGTCAAGTAAGATGATTTCAACTTCTTTTAGGTGGCTTGGTACATCGCCTTGAGCGATTTTTAGAGCAAGACCTTCAACGACAGCGGTCTTTCCTACGCCAGCCTCGCCAGTCAATAATGGGTTATTTTGCTTTTTGCGAGAGAGTATGTCCACCATTTGGCGGATTTCGTTATCCCTGCCTGTAACAGGGTCTAGCTTCTCTTGTCGTGCCTGTTCGGTAAGATTGGTGCCAAAACGTGCCAAGGCAGATTGTCCCGTTGGGTCACTGGGCGACAAGGAGACTTCCTGAGCTGTGGGTTTTTCAATGGAATGTTGGCATATTTGGCTGTAGTTGTCATACAGCTTTTGAGTATTGATTTTGCCAAATTCGGAACTGATTCTAAGAAGTTGATGTTTAAACTGGTTGGATTCTAACAGTGTGTAAATAAGATGACCTGTAGTGATGCGTGTTTGATTAAACTTTAAGGAGGTGTACAGCCATGACTCTTCAATGAGTGCCATGATGTCATCAGAGAAGTCACTGACCTGTTCATAGCCTGTTTTTAGGGTTTTTAAGTGGTTTGCAATGTCGCTTATTAGATAGTCGTGATTTAGTTCAAAATGACCCTCTATGAATCGTAAATCTGTATCGTCCATTTGCAATATTTGATATACCCAATGGGCAAGTTCAACATGGCGATTTTCACGTAGCTTGGCAAACATAAAGGCACTTTCTAGGCTTTTATATAGTGATGCATCTAGCTTGCCAAATAGAGCAGAACGGTTGATTTGGGACATGTCAGTTCCTTGTTTGGTGGTTTAAAATCAACATCATATCAAAATATCTCACCAAAAGTCCATGACTAAATTATGATTGTGGCAGATGAGAAATGATGAAGGTTTGTTGTGATTAGGCTTCTATCGGCACGGAGGATGCACCATCATCATTCAAAGAATAGATAGAGTGTATATTGCTTGATAATTACATCTTTCTATGGGATGATAATGAGTATTAATGCCTTTTAAAGAAAAATACTTCCCATCATGCTCTAAAAAAACAGAGATATACCCATCGACAACAAGCTCTAACTGTCCTAAATATCTTTTATACAGTTCGTCTAATATTTCTTGGGATTTTTGATGGTCTTGAACAACCAAATTAATGGTTTCTATCATTGCCATTTTGTCATCATCGGATAAAGTATGCGTTCTTTTCTTATCTTTTTCTGTTTCATGACGCATATAATATTGTAAATAGTGAACCATGCCATGGCTTCTACCGATATAAAGATAGCTGTTTAATTCATTAAACTGCATAATGTGATCTTTACCTTCTTTTACGACCCAACGACTTAGATCGTCTGTATGTTTATCCAAAGATACTTCAAAACGAGATAAAAACTCATCAAAAGACATCAGTTTAACTTTTCTGTCATGGGGTATGCCAATATACGAGGGCGGGGGAAGATAATTGTATTTTACCTGCCATTCTGGTTTGCAATATGTCTTACCGTAATAATCTGCTGACTCATAAGGCGGTGCTGAAAAAGCAGTTGTGTGGATAAAGGCAAATAAAGTAGCGATAAAGTATTTCATGATGATTCCTTATTCTTGGGAATGGTTAGGCTTCTGTCGGCACGGAGGATGTTCCATTGCCATTTAAACAGAGAATTCATTTTACCTGAATATTCATTGACTGTTGGATACTCTGGTGCTTCTTTATCTCGTTGAGTTTTAGATGACGGTATTCTCCCCTCATAATCCATCACATTATCTGTATATCCTTGATAAAACTGATATGTGGGAAAGCGGTTTAGGATGGCTTTGGCGCGGTTCTCATCCAGATGTCCTTTGCTGGCTTTGAGTTCATCTAATTCTGGCGGCTTGTCAAAAGTATGAGGCAGACCAAAGCTGTGTCCAAGCTCGTGAAATATCGCATAAATATCATTTTGTGCGACAGCATAGATGATGGCGGTATTGCCACCGACATAATCGGCTCGATTTAATAACTTGTCGTTAGGAATACCTGCAAAACAACCACAAGAGATTTCATCTTCTGTAAAGGGGCGTGGTGTTACAACACCGCCAATGGCACCAGTAACACTGCTATCTGAATGAATATACTCTGTCGCTGGGGGTGGTATTTTTCCTGTCTCGTCAGGTTCGCAGGTTGGCACTACTGCATTCATAGTAACAGGCTTGACATCGGCAAATATAAGATGGGTAGTTTTATTTTGATTGCTCTCCGTCCAGTGGCCATAGATGGCACTGCTTTGTAGTGCTGTACTGGGATACAGTTGCTCAAATAACTGCCGAACATCCAAGTCAAAATTTGACCTATTTTGCCGATCTATAGGAGTGTTATTAAAAGCCAACAGATTTGGGTAGCTATTTGTTCTGGTTTTTCTACATTCGTATTTTTTTAAAAACTCTTCTATCTCTCTTTGATGGTGGCGTGTGTGTATTTTTTCATGAAGCCTCATGTTAAAAACCTTACTCTCAAAGGTTAGATTGATAAGTGCCTGACCAAAGGCTTCTGATCTTAGTCTATCCTGATATCTAAGCTCTGGCATGGCGTAGCTGTTTGGTATCATGGCAAATTGCACTACTTGAATGTGTGCGGCAGGTATCTCATGGTTGGGATAGATGAGTAGAACACCAACATCTCGGCTGTGATTATTATGTTTGGCGGTTACCAAGATATGGCGAACCTTATCACTGGGGGTTTTGACCTTGATGGTAAGCTGTTTGGTTGGGTCGGCATAGTATTTAATGGAGGTGTCTCTGCCCAAAGGACGGGTGAGTTGACCTTTTTCCAAAAATATCTCCAGTGGCAGCTCTAGAATGTTCTTGTCTCTAGACTTGTCTCTAAAATAAATCTCAACACCATCATCACTGGGGGTAAATATCAGTACCGTGTCATCTTTGGCAAGTGGTCTATCCATGTCTACTGCCTCTTGGTCTATCTGTAGATGGAGTTTAGCATAGGTGTGTGTTACGCCTTCGGGCTTATGCTTCTCAGCAAATACTGCCAGCCATGATGGGATATATTCATCGACACCGCAGGTCTTAATCCTACTTAAAACCTCGACAGGCTGTGAGCCATCAAACCAAAGATGGGTATATTCTTTTTTAAGTTTGTCAATATCACCTCTGTATAAGCGTGTGGGCTCATTGTTATTTTCTAGGACAGAGACGATGTCATGGATGTACTCATCTCGAAGCCAGTCAAAACCAAAGTTTTGCACTTGCTCGCTCACAGGACTCCAAGGGTCATCAACAAGAGGTCTGCGAAAATGTACCAAAAATTTTCGAGGGACACCAGAGATGACCACCTTGCAAGTCGGAGCATCTGTCGCTGTGCTGGCGGTGGTGGTTTTATATTCGTTTTGCGACATAATAACTCCTTAAATATCTAGATGAATTTCGATATCCTCTTGGGAGTCTGTATAAAACACTTGTGTCTTGCCCTTATCGTCAGTAATCCCCTCGAATAGCTCGCCCGTTACTTTATTGTGGGCAGTATAAGCAGTATGAGCATATGGCACATTATCATCATTGGTAAAGTGAAAACACAGCGTGTAGAGCTTGGGTAAGAAGGGCAAGTTGGGCATGGGTACCTGCTCACCCTCCAAAAGCTTTGTTGTCTCTGCTTTGACTTTGAAAATCTTCGGTGTGGTAATGAATACACCATGCTCATTTATTTTAATTTCTGAACCTGCTACCATGACTAGCCCTCATTGATAGAGTGATTGATGTGATAATATCTTACAATATTACTTAAAATTACCTTTATTGGCAAATAATTTTTACAAAAAAACAAACCATAAATGCTTGTTATGGCTTGTTTTTGAGGGTTAAAGTTATCTAAGGTGATTTTGGTGGCTGACCTTGCCAAGGTTGGGGTCGCGAGTTCGAATCTCGTTTCCCGCTCCAAATTTTAAAAAGTCCAAATCGAAAGGTTTGGGCTTTTTTGTTGGTTAAATTTATCATTGAAAATCTGTAAAACCACTTGATAAATGATAAAATTATCAACAAAACCAATGTATTTATTTTACATCCTTATAAATTATTTTTATCAATTTGTCTAAAAATTAATTATATTTGGGGCAAAACCCACAAATTTTCTTGTAAAATTGGCATAATTTTACATTGACGGTGGTTTAAATTATAAAGAGTTGTGTTATAATTAGCAAGATATGGCAAATTCGTTTGAATGTTGTCATAAATTTGTCTGTGAAATTAAGACAATCCGAGCGAAAATTTCCATACCTAAATTCATAGGTTAATAAGAGGACATACCCATGGCCAAAGCCAAATTTGAACGTAATAAACCACACGTGAACGTTGGTACCATCGGTCACGTTGACCACGGTAAAACTACCCTAACTGTTGCTATCGCAACTGTTGCTG
>NZ_MXAN01000055.1 GCF_002027545.1 Moraxella lacunata | reverse complement strand
TACAGTTGCTACAAATCCGTCCAAAATCATCACCGATAAACCATACCCATTTGTGAATATTGGAAAATCATACTCATGGAATCAGACGACCTTATCCATTTTGACCGCACCCACCTTTGGCACCCCTATGCCAGTCTGCCACCTGCCTATGACAATCATCTCATCAGCCACGCCCACGGTGTACGGCTCTACATGGCGGACGGCACGCCACTCATAGACGGCATGTCGTCATGGTGGGCGAGCATTCACGGCTACAACCACCCCCGCCTAAACCACGCCATGACAGAACAGCTTGGCAAGATGAGCCATGTGATGTTTGGCGGACTCACCCACGCCCCTGCCATTGAGCTTGGCGAGCGACTTTTGGGCATCACTCCCAAAAACTTGACCAAAATATTCTATGCCGACAGTGGCAGTGTGGCGGTGGAAGTCGCCCTAAAAATGGCACTGCAATACCAGCTGGCACGGGGTCTGCCCCACAAAAACACCTTTGCCAGCACCCACTCGGGCTATCATGGCGACACATGGCACGCCATGAGCGTGTGCGACCCTGTGAATAGTATGCACGCCATGTATGGCAAACAGCTCCCCACGCAGTATTTTTTGCCGTCCCCACCTTTGGGTTTTGATACGCCATTAGATGATGAGACACGGCTTGACATGGATAGGTTTTTTGGGCGGTATCATGACAGATTGGCAGGGTTTATCATTGAGCCAATTGTACAGGGGGCAGGTGGTATGCGGTTTTATTCGCCTGAGTATTTATCGCATTTGCACGCCCTTTGCCAGTATTATGATGTCCTGCTCATCTGTGATGAGATAGCCACAGGCTTTGGGCGAAGTGGGGCGATGTTTGCGGTCAATCACGCAGGTATCTGCCCTGACATCATGACCCTTGGCAAGGCACTGACAAGCGGTTATATGAGCTTTGGGACAACCATGACCACCGATAAAGTGGCAAATGCCATTCATGACAGCCCCTACCCTGCTCTTATGCATGGCCCAACTTTTATGGGCAATCCCTTGGCGTGTGCGGTGGCGTGTGCTAGCATTGATATGGTACTAGACATGGATAGCCCGACTGTCGCTCGTGATATGCAGGATAAGCTCTTTGCCCACCTGTCGCCATTAACATCATGGCAACAAGTAGCGGACGTACGAGTGCTTGGGACGATAGGCGTGATTGAGATGAAAGAGCCGATAATCATGCCCATTTTTCAGGCACTGTTGCCAAAATATGGCATTTGGGTGCGACCCTTTGGCAAACTTGTGTATCTTATGCCTGCGTATGTGATGAGCGATGAAGAGTTGGGGGAATTATGTGGTAGATTGATTGAGCTTTTAAAAGAATATTTTGACGGAGACACGCCATGACCACCCTATTCATCACAGGCATAGACACCGACATCGGCAAGACGTACGCCACAGGCATTTTGGCTCGTCATCTGCTGTCATGTGGCAAGTCCGTCATCACCCAAAAGCTGATACAGACAGGCGTTGCCACACCGATAGCCGATGACATCAGAACCCACCGCACGCTCATGAATGTGCCACTCATGGACGTGGATACGGACGGCACGACTTGTCCTTTGACCTTTGTCAAGCCTGCCAGTCCCCACCTATCGGCACGCCTAGAAAACCGCACGATAAATCTAGACGACATCACGCACGCCACCGCTAGGCTAAACGCACGCTTTGACATCGTGCTACTCGAAGGGGCGGGCGGTGTGCTTGTGCCGATGACAGATGATGTATTGACGCTGGATTATATCGCTACGCAGAGTTATCCTGTGCTAGTCGTAACGTCTGCTCGGCTTGGTAGTATTAACCACACCCTACTCACCCTAGAAGCGATACAGACTCGGGGCTTGACGCTATGGGGCGTGGTGTTCAATCATCATTTTGACACCGACCCCGACATCAGCACGGACACGCAAGATTACCTACAATCTCATGTCGCACACCATTATCCAAGTGCGATATTTATGGAGCTTGTCGGCGATGAGATTACAGGTTTTGATGATGTGGCGGATAAGTTTTAACGCACCCGATAATACCACTCATGCCCCACCCCAAAGCCAATCTCCATAAGGCTTGATAGCATCCTTCCTGTCAGCCCCCACACCACTTCGGGCGTGCCGTCATCATCACAGTCATAGACCCATGCAGGGGTGTGGAGTTTGGCGGTGCTGTGCGTGATTTGACGGTCAAAGACAAAATCCACAGGCGTGCCATATAGCACATCAAAGGGTAACCAAAACAGCCGTGCTATCTCATCATCATTAGGCGTGAGCGACCCCACCACATCAGGCGGTATGCTTGCCACCACAGGACGGACAAGTAAGCCACTTTTGGAGATTTGCATGGGCAAATACCCCAAAATCTCCACGTCCGCCCGATGTAGCCCGACTTCTTCGCACGCTTCACGCAAGGCGACATCTGCCGATGATATGTCCGTCTCATCACGCTTGCCACCAACAAGCGACACCTCCCCTGCATGGCTACTAAGATGATTTGACCGCCTTGTTAAGAGTAGTTTTGGCGTGGGTTCGTCCGTGATGACGACAAGCACGCACGCCTGCGGTAAAGGGCTTGACTTGACGAGCTTATCATACCGCTTTATCGCTTGCTCACGCACAAGCCCTGTCAAAAGCTCATTATTATCCGTAAAGGGCAAAATATCCGCCCCACGATAATCCGCTAAGGCTTGGGCGAGCGGATAAAAGCGGTGCGAATCAGGCACATTGACCGTTTGTTTGTCTATAAAATCATTTGTCATTTTACTCATTTTCATTTAAACTTGTGATATTTAGCTTATCATATCATTATGTCCTTTTGCTTACAATGCGGTCAGCCCGCTACACATGCCATAGCAAACGGCGACACTCGCCAACGTTTGGTATGTACATCGTGTGCTTATATCCATTATGAAAATCCCAAGATGATTTGTGGGGTGCTTGCCATTCATCAAGGCAAAATCCTGCTGTGCCGACGTGCCATTGAGCCACGCTATGGACTGTGGACGCTCCCTGCGGGCTTTATGGAAAATGGCGAAACCATGGCGGACGGAGCAAAACGTGAAACAGCAGAAGAGGCCGATGGCGTGGCGGTTGATTTAAAATTATACACCCTATTTGATGTACCGCAATGGGGACAAATTCATGCCATGTATCTTGCCAACCTACAAGATGGTAAATTTGGTGTGGGCATAGAAAGCTTAGAATGTGGACTGTTCTACCCCGATGAGATAGACATGAAAAACCTGGCATTTGAAACAGTCAAACAGACCATTGAATATTATGTAACGGATAAAGCAGCACTACAAAGACTGGGCAAGGACAGCGATGATTTTGGTAATTATCCCTTGCATGAAATTTGTATACCCAATCAACAGTTTTAACGTCATAAAACATACCGCACAGCCTAAGTGGTGCTAATGACAAAATTGACAACTGTTAAACCGATGATTTGGCTATCGGTTGAGATAATTTTATTGTTAAGATAACAATTTTATGTTATCATATTCAGGGAATTGTTACCCTTTTGCTTTTTAAAATACAAATTGCGTCATATTGTGTTAAAGCGAAAGGGGGCATACCCTAAATTTTTAAGAGATTTTTGATATGAATATGAAAGCAAAGTCATCCATCGCAATTACCATGTTGGCAATGTTGTCACTGACCGCTTGTAACAACGCAGACAACAGTGCAACTCAAAGCAGTACCGTCCAAGAAGAGATCAGCACTCAAACCGTTGAGCAGCCCGCTATTGATGAAAGTCAACAACCTGAGGTGGCTGTTGTCGATGGTATGGGCGTGTTACCTAAATCTGCCTATTCTGGCATGTTGCCTTGTGCTGATTGCCCAGGTATTCAGACCAATTTGACGCTAAATGCTGATGGCACATTTGTGATGGAACAAGAATACCTAGATAAGCCCGATGGTCAAGTAACGACCAAAGGAACTTATGACATCAATGGTCTGGATAACAGATATGTATTGCTACATCCAGAGGGTCAATCTGATATGTCTCCTTATTTGATTTATATGGATAAAGACACCATAGAATTTCGTGACATAGAAAATGGCGAAGAACCTGCTCCAACTCACACCTTAAATTTGGTATCTTGATTTGACAGTCTGATTTTTAATCATATCTCATGTCTGCCCATCTTTGAATTTTAGCAAATGATGGGCAAAACCCAAACAAAAATATCAGCAAATTTCGCCCCAACTGGGGCGTTTTTGTATTTAGGCACTGTTTTGGCTCATCCCAACTTGCCATTTTACTGTTTACAAAATGGCTGTGATTGGGTCAAAATGAGAGCTTGACATACTTGATATAAGCGTATTAATCATGTCTTGCTCAGATAATGTAATACCGTCTTTGCCAAACGCTCAATATCTGCCAGATGAAGCCCGCATACTATCATAACGAACCGAGAGATATCATCATGCCACATGTACGCCAACAGATGTTTGGGGCAGTGGTCGCTTGGGCACGGGCGTGTTGAGCATCAATGGCGTTGGTCATGCCGTGTAGGGCAAATCGCCCTTTTAGGTGCATGTCTTGGGTCAGAGTAGATAAGATAGATACAGGATTGGCAAACCCTATGGTCTCGATGAGTATTTTATCAAAGACAAGATCCTCTTTATCCAAATCAAGCAAAGACAGCAAAGCATCTTTAAGGTCGGTTAGCATAGTACAACACATACAGTCTGATGACAGCAGGTAAGTGTTGTCATTGATAGGCTTGACCAACAAGTCATCTAGCCCCACTTCGCCAAACTCATTGATGAACACCAAAGTTTTAGCATTTTTATCGCTTTTTAGGATTTGCTAGATAAAGGTGGTTTTGCCACTGCCCAAAACCCTGTAGCCACGTGAATGGGGATTTTGTTCATGAACATGCTTCCAAAGCATTTAAAAAATGCTCATCTAACACATCAATAGAACTGCCTGTCAGCGTGTGAATTTGACCCCACAACTCACTCAATCCATTTGTCATGAGTTGCTTGCCTGCTGGGGTTTGCACCAAATAATTCACGCCATGGCATCAAAAATCTGTATGCACTAAGACCTGGCAAGGGCATTGATGAGTTTTAGCCTGCGATAACGTTATTGGCGAGATAGCAAATCAGACAGGCTTGCCGTCCAGTCGCTTTTTTCTTCAATAAGTCCACACATGGAGCATTCTCGCCATGCCACAATGTTGACAAAACATATGCACTCTAAGCACCATCTTGTCAAGCTCACACCTTACAAAGGCGTGTGAGTTTGGCGATTTTTTGATGAACATCATCAGGGGCAAATCGTCCGAATGCCAGTTGACAAGAATCTGAATCAAATTCCCTCTTGTCCACGCACCAAAGGCTTCATCCATGTGTCGGGGTGCTGACTATAGGGCGTGCCTGCCTTTTGTATTTGCAATGAAAATCACGAAAAATCGCACGTTTTTCAAGGAAAAAGTGAAGCTTGATAGTCGTTCTATCAAACGAGCTTTTGACTTCGAGCCACAAGATTTAGCCATTTTTCATGCAAAAACGATTAGTTTATTTCTAAAATATTCCTATATTGTAAATAGTGTTATAAAGGGCAGGCACGCCCTAAATTTTACTACACAAATCATTCGCCCTAAGCTTGTCAAAAATTCGGTTTCTTTTATGGTTTGACAGGCTCACCATGAGTGGAAAGCGTGGCACTTTTTCATTTTGCAGAGTGTAACTATAAATGCTAAATTTGCTTGATTTTTAATCAATTTTATGTAAAATTTTGTAGTGCGATTGCTCTGATGAGCGATAGGAGCTAAGGTGTCTAGTGAGCCAGCTAGGGGAAATACGCCTTGTTTATCATAACACTGACGACTGGTACGAAATCCCACCAAGCCATTAAAACTGGCAGGGATACAAATCGAGCCTGCGATGTCCGCCCCCATGGCAAGTGGGACAATGCCACGCCCGACCACCGTTGCTCACCCTGATGATAAGTCTCCCGCCATGTGGTCAGGGCTAGTGACATTGGTCGGGGTGCCAAAATGGGGGTTTAGCCCCAATCCTGAATAGGCAAATTCGGACAGTTTGGTCTTGCCCACACAAGTCAAGTCCATGTGGTGCAAGGTTGAGACAACATGGGCGTCCTGTGTGGCAGGGGCATCTGCTCTGAGCTTTGCCCCTGCGGTCGTGATGGCGTGCTTGATGTCAAATAAGTCTTTGTAGGCGATGGACACACCATCAAATATGGATAAGGGATTGTCCTGTTACCAACGGACTTTGTCGGACTGGGCTTGGGTCTAGGCAAGCTTTTTGGTCAGACTGATGAACGCATTGGGGGTGTCATCGATATGCTCATACAGTGTATCTAATGCCTTGATAGGACAGATGTCGCCTGTGACGTAAGTACGGACAAGGTCAAGGGCAGTGGTAATCATGGCTAGCTGATGGTAGGTGAATACAAAACCAGTGTACACTTATTTTAATGGGTGGTCAAGTTATCATTTGGTGGTAGTTTCTTACATTCTGGTATCAGCAAATGACAATATTATAACATTATGTTTTTAACATGTTACTCATGATCGCTTTTGTTTTATTAAAATGGTTTTACCACCACCAAAATCACCACAGCAATCAAGATAAAGACAGGGATTTCATTAAACCACCGCCAGTAGACATGCGTTTTTAGCTTGGGATTATCAGCAAGGCGAAGGCGAAATCGTCCGCAAGCGATGTGATAGATGGTGAGCAGGATAACGAGCGTGATTTTGGCGTGTAGCCAGCCTTGGGACTTGTAGATTTGCCAATTCATAATAACCATCGACAGCCCCAGTATCCATGTTACCATCATGGATGGATTCATGATGCCACGATAGAGCTTACGTTCCATGATGGCAAATCGCTCTTGGCTGATTTTATCTTCACTCATGGCATGATAAACAAACAGCCGTGGCAAATAAAAAATCCCTGCAAACCAACACACCATGGCGATGATGTGTAGGGCTTTGATGTATAAAAACACGGCAATTGGATTAGTTGGCAGTAGGTACAGTCAGATACTTTGAGATGATTCTGTCAATCTCACCTGACTGTTGTAGGTTATTAATGCCTGCGTTAATCTTATCTAATAATTCTTGGTCGCCTTTTTGGGTATAGATGACAATATCGGCTGCATTGGGTGTTTTGTCATACTCCACCACGTTCATTTGATAGTCGGGGTAATTGGTGGCGATGTATTCCAAAAAATATTTATCTTGTAGTACAGCATCATACTTTTGTTGAACCAATCCTTGATATAGCTGAAAGACAGTTTCTACCGCTTCGTGTGAAGCAGGAGCAAGTTCATTAATCATCTTCTCTTGTGTGGTGTCTTTCATGGTCGCCACACGTAAGGATTTTAGGCTTGCAACGTCTGTCACTGTAAGGTTGGGTTGGTGCATGATGACAGATGGGTTTTGTAAGTAAGCATTGGTAGGATTAAATTTGGCAATGCGTTCAGGAGATGGGGACAGACCGCTAATCACCGCTTGATATTTGCCTGATTCTAAGCCTGGCAACATATCAACAAACACCTCTTTGTGTAATTCCACCTTAAAGCCTTGATTTTCACCAATGGCATGTATGATATCCACATCTATACCAGTTAAAGTGCCTTTTTCATCTAAAAAAGTCAAAGGTGGTAAAACGCCCGATGTAACAACTCTGACCACGGGCGCATCACTGGGTAGATTGCTCGGTATTTGTTCGCTGGTGGTTGTGGGCTGACTTTCTGTTGAGACAGGCGTTTCGGTGGGTTTGTCCGTGCATCCAAATAATCCTGCACATAAGGCAAAAGAAAGTGTTATTTTTTTCATGGTAAATCCAAGGTGCTGATAGATGTGTACACGTATTTTAACAAATCTTTAAGAATTTTGCACGATAATAATTGTTTTTCATTGTAATTACAAAATAATAAATTTTTATTTATTATCAAATCCATGCCCTCACTCTACTGCCGTTATACCAATGACGGACAATCCTGTGGCAAATCATCACATTCATCACACTCTGCCCTGCCTGTCATGGCATTGATGATTTTGGGTTTGGGGGTAGGTTTTTGAGCGATAAGCCCAAGCATCGCCATGAGCCTATCATCATTAGCTTGCGATTGATTGGTTGTGGTTAAAAGCTTATCACCATAAAAAAACGAATTTGCCCCTGCCATAAATGCCAATGCCTGTTCGCCGTCGGTAAGACTCTCACGTCCCGCTGACAGGCGTACGTAGCTTGTTGGACAACAAATGCGAGTTACCGCAATCGTACGTATCCATTCAATGACGGACAATCTGCCCTCTTGTAGCACCTTATCACCCAGTGGTGTGCCTTTGATGGGGACGAGTAAGTTCACAGGAATGGACTGGGGCGGTATGGGCATGGTGGTGAGTTCATGCACCCAATCAATCCTATCATCACGACTCTCTCCCATACCCACGATTGAGCCGCTGCATACATTAATGCCTGCATTACGCACATATTCTAAGGTTTCTAAACGGTCATCATATGAACGGGTGCTACTTACTTGACCATAATAATTACGAGATGTATCAAGGTTGTGATTATAATAATCAAGCCCTGCGTCTGCCAGTGTCTGGGCTTGGTCGGGTTTTAGCATACCTAGTGTCATGCACGTCTCAAGCCCTAATGCCTTGACTTCACGGATAAGCTCCACCAAGTACGGCATATCTTTTGCCGATGGGTGTTTCCACGCCGCCCCCATACAAAAACGAGATGAGCCTGATGCTTTGGCACGGCGAGCGGACGCTAGCACCTTTTGGATTTCAAGGCGTTTTTCTGCGGTTAGCCCTGTCTTATCACGATGATGTCCCGACTGCGAGCAGTAGCCACAGTCCTCAGGGCAGTTACCTGTTTTGATGGATAGTAGCGTGCTGATTTGTACCTCGTTGGCATTAAAATGCCTGCGATGAACGCTTTGGGCTTGCATGAGCAAATCCATGAGCGGTAAATCAAACAGATGAGCGATGTCCTGACGAGTGATTGGCTTGGCTGGCAACATGATTTCTCCCCAATCAATGATGACCTAATCGGTGAATAAATGATTATTTTAAAAAATAAGTGAATGATTGTAAAGTTTTTTGTGGTTTTATAAATGATATGGTCAAAAAAACGGCATTATCTGCCGTCTTTTGATTGTGTGGTACTGCCTATGCCATTTGACCGTTTAGCAGCTCTTGCACGCTTTGCGATGTTTTGTTGATGTCATGAAAGACCATACCCAGTTTGGCACTTGGACATGCCATGACAGTCAATAGTAAGTTCTTGGCCGTGGCACTGACGATGACATAGCCTGCTTTACTTTGCACAATCACACGTTCACTTTTGTTGCCAAGTAGCGTCTCAATCATGCGTTCACTGACTGACAGTAAGGCAGCACTCATGGCACTGATGCGTTCTTCGTTGACCGCCACAGGCAGATGTGATGCCATCATCATGCCATCGTCGGTGATGATGGCTGAGGCTTCAATTTCAGTAGAGTTGGCATGTAATTCATCTAGGATGTTGTTAAATTGAGTAATGTCTAGCATGGTTTAGCTCCCCCATTTTGCACATTTGTGTTCTGACACACAAAAACCAATACGATGGATAATAGACAAGATAAACTAATTCAAAAAAACAAATTATAAAAATTATCATCGTTGATTAAATTAATTAATATCAAGTCTTGTCATTATACACCCCATACGTTCAAATGCAAGTCATTTTTGGAGAAATCCATAAAAATTTTAATGAATTTATCATGATATAAGTTATTGATAAATATGAATTAAAATTCGTCAATGTTTATTAATATTTTCTAAATGATAAAAACATGATGACTAAAAATACAAAAATTTTATCTCATTTTTGGCTTTATTTTATTTCATCGTTTGACCAATAAAGGTGAATTATCTGTCTTTTACTTTGATAAGACAAATTATCTTTTTTTGCCACTCATTTTTCTCTTAGTAGGTTTTGCCATCTTCTCACCCCCCACTTTCTCCATCAACGCAAAATCCACTTGCAATAAGTCCATATTAACCCCTACCACTTTGACGTTAAGCTCCTCGCCCAATTTAAAGGTTGAGCCTTTCTCGCCAATCAGGGCTTGTTCACGCTCGTTGTACTCATAGTACTGGGCAGATAGGTTTGAGATGTGAATCAGTCCGTCAATGAACAATTCATTTAACGTAACAAACAAACCAAAACTCGTTACGGTGGTAATCGTCCCCACAAACTCATCGCCCAAATGCCGTTGCATATAATGGCATTTTAGCCATGTTTCTACATGACGAGATGCCTCTTCGGCACGGCGTTCGGTGTTGGAGGTCTGCTCGCCTGCGTCATCTAGGGTTTTATAAATGGTAGCTTTGGGTTTGGTATTGGTAACCTTATCCTTAATGGCTCGGTGGAGCATGAGGTCAGGATAGCGGCGAATGGGGCTGGTAAAGTGGCTATACTCATCATACGCCAAGCCAAAATGCCCGATGTTGTCAGGACTGTAATTCGCTTGCATCATGGAGCGAAGGAGCATGGAGTGAATGCTCTCGGTATCCGCTCGCCCTTCGGTTGCTTTGATGATACGCTGATAGTCGGCATGGGTGGGCGACTCGGTGGGAAAAGACAGCCCAAACGATTTGACGTACTCGGACAGTTTGGCGGACTTTTCATCGCTGGGCTTGTCGTGGTTGCGATACAAGACGGGTAATTTATGTTCTAAGGCAAAATTTGCCCCACAAGTATTGGCAAGGAGCATCATCTCTTCGATGAGCTTATGGGCATCACCACGTGTGCGTTTTTTGATGTCTTTGATGTCGCCGTCTTCGCCAAATACGATGTAGCTTTCGGCAGTTTCAAATGCCATCGCACCACGCTCTTCCCGTCTTTTATCTAGAATTTGATAAAGCTGATACAAGGTATCTACCGATTTACATACATCAGGATTGTTGACCAAATCATCGGGCAGGGTTTCGTTGGTGGGGTCGTCAAAATAAGCATTTACCTGATTATAGGTGAGTCGTGCTTGTGAATGCATGACCGCAGGATAAAACTCATAGCCTGTTATCTTGCCTGCCCGAGACAGCTTGATATCAGCAACCATACACAATCTGTCCACTTTTGGGTTTAGCGAACACAAGCCATTGGATAAGACCTCTGGGAGCATGGGGATAACACGATGAGGAAAATACACACTCGTACCACGCTCATAAGCATCCACATCAAGGGGAGATTGGGGGGTTACATAATGGCTGACATCAGCGATGGCAACCACAACACGGTAGTTACCGCCAGAGCGTTTGCAAGCATAGACTGCATCATCAAAATCACGTGCATCTTCGCCGTCTATCGTGATAAGTGGCAAATCTTTCAAATCCACACGCCCTTTAAAATCTGTCTCGGTTGGCTCGCCATAGCTGTCGGCTTGTTCTAGGGTGGCTTTGCTAAACTCATGCGGTATGGCGTGGTTTAGCAAGGTCGTCTCGATGATAAGCTCACGGTCGTTTAAGTTGGTTAAAATCTCATCAATCTTACCTGTGGCGTACTCTTGATAAGTGGGCATGTCAATGATGGCAACTTTCACGCTATCGCCCACGTTTACCCCATGATAAGACACATCATCATCACTTAGAGTAATGGGCTGATGAGCGTTCGCCCCTGATAACTGAACAAAATAGCCGTCATCATCCCTATCAAGCACGCCCACAAATTCGGTGCTGGCACGGTGTAGCACGGTTTGGATACGGGCCTCAGGCTTGCCACGAAACTCGGTGGCAACTGCTTCTACCGTGTCGCCGTCAAAGACCACACGCATTTGCTTTTCATGGATAAATAGGTCGGGCATATCATCAAGCACGACAAAGCCAAAGCCCTTGGCACTTGCTGATACCTTGCCTGTTACGGTGGTGGGTAGGGGGGCAATGCTAAAATGAATGCCGTCCGTGCGTTCTAGTTGGTTGTCCCGTAGCATGGCTTTTAGGCGGTTGGTTAGGGCAAAAAACCGCTCATCATCGCCCAAAATCTCAAAATGCAGTCCCAAACTCTCCGCCGTGGCAGGTTTGCCGTCATTGTTCATTTGGGCGACAGTTTGTAAGATAAGCAGGCGAGAGGGAATGGGGTTTTGATATTTGTTGGCTTCATCGGTGGCGTTGGGGTCGTTCCACGTTGGTGTTTTTTTCATGCGTTTCTCTTTATAAAAAATTTGGTTAAATCTTAATGTTTGAGTTATCATAACATATTTAGCCACGAAATCATGTAACTTTTATGACAGTTTTTTTAAATTTTGCCACGCCCGACACCGCCCAATCATCAGGCTATGTGTCCGACATTGCACGGGTGGAGCGTGAGCTGTTTGATGACGCTTGGGACGGCTTGGCGGTGCATTCGGTGCTGGGGCAGTTTGGGGCGGGGGTGCTTATCGCTTGTGATGACGATGATGAAATGCTCGGCTATTGTATTTATCAAATCGTTTTTGAGACGGCAGAGATTTTACGCATTGCCACAGACAGCCGTTATCAACAGCAGGGCGTGGGCGGTGGTTTGCTGACCGATTTTGTCAAATTAGGTAAGGACAAAGGGGCAGAGCGGATACTCTTAGAAGTGCGAGCCGACAACTCGTCCGCCATACGTCTGTATGAGCGACATGGCTTTTATCAAATAGACGTGCGAAAAGGGTACTATAAAGACGAATGGGGGCAAACGGACGCACTGATTTTGCAAAGGGATTTGTAAATTTTTAAAATGGGTAAATGATAGGCATGCAAGGGCAAATCACATCCACCCCCATGACAACAATTTTAGCATGAATAAATTACCCCACACCCCAATTTAAGCCTTTTTAATAACACCTTAAAACGGCACTTCACTTTCCCAATCCAGCCAAGCCCCATGCGTGGGGTGTTTTAGGCGAAGTTTGTGGGCGTGCAGATTGAGACGTGGGGCAAGCTCCAAGGCAGTATTTTCAGCATAAATCGGGTCGCCAATCATCACATGACCGATATGAACACAGTGAACTCGTAGCTGATGACTTCTGCCCGTGATAGGGCGTAGAGTCAGACGAGTTACGGCATGAGCCTTACCTGCCTTATCGGTGCGTAGCTCGTGGTGCATGACTTCATAATGCGTCAAGGCTCGCTTACTCCAACTCATGTCCACGATATGACGGGGCTTAGTGGTCGGCTCGTAGCGGACGGGCACGTCAATCACGCCTTTTTTGTCGTCCGCCAGTACCGTGCCAAACACCACCGCTTGATACTCTTTGCTGACCATACGGTCAATGAACTGCTTGGCAATGTGGCTTTGGCTGTGTTCGTTTTTGGCAAAAATAATCAGCCCTGAGGTATCCATATCAAGGCGGTGAATGAGCTTGATATTGGGATAAACCCGCAGCAGCCGTGATTGCAAGCTCACCTTCAACGTGCGTCCGTCCACACTAAGAAGCCCTGCCGGCTTATCCCCCACCCAAATGTCATCGTCTTCATAGACGGTGATTGAGCGGATAAAATTTTTAAAAAATTCATCATCATACTCACGCTCTTGGGCGTTCATCAGGGAGATTTTGTCATCAGATAGGCGGTCGTGGCGGTCGGTCATGGGTTTTATGATAGTTTAATGATTTGGATTAATGGGGCGAATTGATGATTTTTGTAAATTTAATCATCATTTGCCAAAAAGTTTGTTATTATAGCACGAAGTTTTGGGGATATTGCGATGATTTGATTTGCCCTAATCCACCGATTAATAGGACTTATCATCACACACTTGAAAGTCATCAAGACACCCCCATTATACACACATTCACTTATTTACAAAGGTAATACCCATGAGCATTATTAACACCACCGATGCCAACTTCGACCAAGACGTACTACAAGCCGACAAGCCCGTTCTCGTGGACTTTTGGGCGGCGTGGTGCGGTCCATGTAAAGCCATTGCCCCTGTCCTAGAAGACCTAGATGCCGAATATGGCGACAAATTCCAAATCGTCAAAGTTAATGTAGACGACAACCCAGAGACATCAGCACGCTTTGGCATTCGTAGCATTCCAACTTTGTTCGTGTTCAAAAATGGCGAGAAAGTCGATACCGTGGTTGGTAGCCGTCCTAAGTCAGAGTTTGTTGAATTGCTAAACAAGCATTTATAATATCAAACACACCCAAAAGCCTGCCCTGTGCAGGTTTTTTTATACCCCCATAAAAAACAAGCCATGACTATCATGACTTGTTTTTATGACTTAACTTATATCACAGCCTTATCAAAGCCTTAGCCCCTTTTTTAGGGGCAACCGCTCGGCAAGTTCTAACAATGCCTTTTGGTACACGCCCCGTTTAAACGGCACAACCTGCCCCAAAGGATACCAGTAACTCACCCACGCCCATTCGTCAAACTCAGGGGTTGCGGTGTCAAAGCGGATAAAGTCGGTGTTTTTTTCATCTAAGCGTAGCAAAAACCACTTTTGTTTTTGCCCGATACAGAGTGGCTCTTGCCCCAGTCGCACATAACGCTTGGGCAGGCGGTAACGAAGCCAGTCATGCGTTACCCCTAGCACTTCCACGTGGTGCGGACATAAGCCCACTTCTTCATACAATTCACGGTACATCGCATCAAGCGGTGTTTCACCCCTGTCAATCCCACCTTGTGGAAATTGCCAGCTGTCGTGTCCGATTCGTTTTGTCCAAAGCACTTGCCCTTCTGTATTTGCCAAGATGATACCGACATTGGCTCGAAAGCCGTCTGAATCAATCATGACCAACCTTAATGTAATAAATTGAAAGAACGCCAAAATTTTGGCAAATTATTGCTGTCTATTAAACCAAATTTTTACCAAAAAGTGTAACATTATTTTGCTTAAAAATGTTGCAAATGGTAAATAATGGCAATAAATGCCGATTTTGGGCGTGTTTGTTGGCAAAATTAACCTATTTATCATTGTCATTATTGTCAAAATACTGTCAAAATGCACAAAAATCAAACCCAACCTTTAACGCTCAAAAATTTACCGCTCTGTCATTTTGTGCTACAATGCCCCATTATGTTTAATTATTTTGGTAGCGGTCTAAAAAGTATGCTGAATTAGGTTTTCCGTTCGCCCTGAGCCATGCCTGCGGGTAGGAAAACCGTTATGGTTCGACAAGCTCACCACGAACGGTTTTCCTTGTAGCATACTTTTTGAACCAGAGCCATTATTTTTATTAAAATTTATCAAAAAAGGTAATCCCATGAGCGACATGAGTGCCAGTGTAACATGGCTAAATAACGAAGCGATTAATTTTGAGACCGTAAGCGGTTCGGGGCATAAAGTTATCCTTGACTCAGCCCAAGAGCTTGGGGCAAGACCGATGGAGCTTATCCTAATGGGGCTGGGCGGTTGTGCCAGTTATGATGTGGTGAGCATTCTAAAAAAATCCCGCCAAGCCATTAGCGATGTTCGCTGTGAAGTATCCGCCCGCCGTGCCGACAGCGTGCCTGCGGTATTTACCGACATTCATCTGCATTTTATCGTAACAGGCGAGAACATCAAAGAATCACAGGTTGCCAAAGCCATTGAACTATCAGCGGATAAATACTGCTCAGCGTCAAAAATGCTCGCTGATGGCGGGGTGAATATCACCCATGATTTTAAAATTGTGGCGACTGCATAAGCATGAACTGGATTTTGCACGTGCCTTATGACACACATTATGCGATTGTGGCTCTCATGGTCGCTTGTGTGTTGCCTTTTGTTTTTGCGTTTTTGGCAAAGATGGTTAGCGGATTTGACTTTAAAACCGACAACCAAAACCCACGAGCGTTCCTAGCACAGACCACAGGGCTATCGGCTCGCCTAAATGCCGTGCAAGCCAACAGTTTTGAGAGCCTGCCTATCTTTATCGGGGCGGTGCTGGTCGCCATGTACTGTTTTGTCCCCCAAAACGTGGTCAATGGTATGGCGTGGCTTTATGTCGTCTTACGCCTTATCTATGGTGTGGCGTATGCCATGAATCTGGCGACCTTTCGCTCGGTGGTGTGGGGCTTGTCGCTGGTTTGCTGTTTGCAGTTATTTTATTTTGCCATAAAGATGATTTGGTAAAAAGCCTGTCCTGTGGATGGGTTTTTGATTTTGGGGCAGGTGTTTGTTGTTTGAAATGGTTGTTTTTCATGGATTAAATTAAACGTGATGGATAAACATAACAGATAAATGGCGTTTGGTGGAATTTTTCATATTTAAAAATCCATACATTAACCATATTAATAAAGGCAAAATTTACCCACCTATTTTTATATCCCTTTTTATAACCATTTAATCATTATAAATAAATCTTAAAATCACGCCTTAATCCCATTCTCAACTTTGTATAAGTGATTGATTTAATCAAGGACGAATTGCAATTCGCCCCCACAACTCAGAAATATTTATTGAATAATCAATAAGTTGTAATTTTAAGTTGAGAGTGAAATACGACTTACATTTATTTAAAACTAGGACTTTATCATGGCGGTTAATTTTTCAAACACACTCATCGTGGCAATCTCAGCGACGGCATTATTTGACCTAAAAGAGCATGATGAGATGTTAAAACGCTTTTTGGCAGAAGACAAAGCCACCGCATCTGCTCGGTTTAGCGACTACATGAAATCGGTCGAAAACGAGCCATTACAAAAAGGGACAGGCTACCCACTCATCGAAGCCCTGCTAAACCTAAACAAATACCAACCGCCCAAAGACTACCACGATGAGTCGCCTTTTGTCGAAGTCGTCATCGTCTCAAAATCCACCCCCGACCTAGGCATACAAGTGCTAAACGCCATACGCACGCATGGTTTGGGTATTACTCGCTCGGCATTCATCTCGGGGGCGAGTGTGGCGGACTATATTGATGATTTTGATGTGGATTTGTTTTTGACGACCAACGTCGATGATGCCCAAGCCGTCACCGATGCTCGCCTGTGTGCCTGTGCGGTGCTGGATGCCACGCCTGTGGAGATATTGGAGCTGGACACCGAACAGCTTCGCATTGCCTTTGATGGGGATGCGGTGCTGTTTGACGACTCAGGCGAGCTGGTGTTCAAACAAGAGGGGCTACAAGCCTTTCATCATCGCGAAGAGAGCATGGCGGATTTGCCCATTGACAAAGGTCCTTATGCCGACTTTTTAATCAAGCTCTCCGCCCTACAAAAGAGCCTGCCCCACGACAGCCTAGACAGCACTCATAACCCGATTCGTATCGCCCTTGTGACCGCTCGTAATGCCCCTGCCGACATGCGTGCCATTAAGACATTAAGGGAGTGGGGCGTGGATGTGGATTTGGCGTTTTTCTTGGGCGGTATTGAAAAAACAAGGGTATTAAAAACATTTGCCCCGCATATCTTTTTTGATGATTCTATTAAGCACATTGACGCCGCCAAATCAGTTGTGCCGTCTGCCTTAGTGCCTTATCATTCCACGTCTTTGCTTAATGAATATCACAGTCCTGATAAAGCGGTCATTGATAATATCGATAATGCTCAATTTGTCAAAACCGATAAAAAAGTGTTAAAAAGCCCCAAAAAGGCGAATAAATGATTTGTATTTTTAAAATAAAATGTGTTAATATAATCATGCGATAAAAATCAGCGTTTTTATCTTTTTAAATAGAGATATTTTAAATTTATTTTTAATAAACCTAAAATATCCCAACTGGCACCACCAATAATCATCGGACGTATTGATGTATGCACATTGATGGATTTGCCTTTGATTATTCTCACGGTTATTTTAAAGAGGAAATACCATGTCTAATGTAAATATTGACGCACTTAGCGTAGAACAGCTAGAAGCACTTACCAAAGATGCCCAAGCAAAAATCAAACAAAAGCAAGCCCAAGGTCTAAAAGACGCTTACTTGCAATTTAAACAAATTGCCAAAGAAAACGGCACCACCATCGAAGAGATTCTAAAAGTAGGCAAAAAAGCTCACAAAGAAGCGTCAGTTGCTTACCGTGACCCACAAAACCCAAAAAATGTTTGGGCAGGTCGTGGTCGTAAGCCAGGTTGGTTAGAAGAAGCCCTAGCCAAAGGCAAAAAACTAGAAGACTACAAAGTAAAATAAGCAGTAAAATAAGATAAGAGATTATTAGGGCGTGTTGAACTTTGGTATTTGCAATGAAAAATGAGAAAAATCGCCCGTTTTTCAAGGAAAAGTCCGCAGTTGATATTGAAATATCAACAAGGATTTTGACGATGAAAAACAAGATTTATCCATTTTTCATGCAAAAATTGACAAAACAATAAGTTTTACCTCATTTTTATAAAATGTTATCAATGTTCAACACGCCCTACCTTGACTGCAAATAAATAAGTCAGGATATCTTATTCTGACTTATTTTAATTAGTCATCGATGACATCAGATAATGGCAACACAATGCACAAATAAAAGCGATGGCATGCCAAAAGACAAAACCAAAAAGCAAATCCATTTAGTGAAAATATCGTAACGCTAAATATGTGAATTTAACCGTTTATTTAAAACAAATTTATCTTAGTTTATGAACTAATCAAATCATTATTTTTAAACATCAAAAGTTGAGTGACTATCATGGCAAGTATTAATAAAGTGATTATCGTTGGTCGTTTGGGTCAAGACCCAGAAGTACGTCAATTCCAAAATGGCGGTAGCTTGACCAGTATTAACGTGGCGACTTCTGACCGCTGGACGGACAAAAATACAGGCGAGCAAAAAGAGCAAACCGAATGGCACCGTATCAGCCTATTTAACCGTCTGGGCGAGATTGCTGCTCAGTACCTACGCAAAGGGTCGCTTGTTTATATCGAAGGCAGTCTGCACACTCGCAAATACACCGACCAACAAGGCATAGAGCGTTATAGCACCGAAGTGCGAGCCAATCAAATGCAAATGCTTGACAGACGTGATAACAATGGCGGCGGCAATGGTGGCGACTGGCAGGGCAATCAAGGCCACAACAACCGCAACTTTGGCGGTGGCTACAACAACCAACAAAATAACCAATGGGGCAACCAAGGCGGTCAACATGGCGGTTATCAAGGCAATAATGGCTTTGGTGGCAGTGCACCGCAACAAGGTGGCTATCAAAACGGCTTTAATAATCAGCCCCAAAATGGCTTTGGGCAAAATACCCCAAACTACCAAAATAACAACCCCAATCAAGGCTTCGGGCAAGCCCCACAGCACGCCAATCAAGGCATGAACCAAAATGCCAATCAAGGCGGTCAAACTGGGCAAGGCGGTCAGGATAACGCCCCCACCCAAAATGGAGCCAATCCATTCATGGGCGACAAACCCGCCCCCAAAGCGGTAACCCCACCGTCAGCCAGTGGCGTGGCAGATGATGACATGCCTTTTTAGGGATTATTTGACAATAAAACGGTGGCTACGGTCGCCGTTTTTTATGCTCTTTTTTGCCCTTTTTGGTGTGTATGATAAATTTGATTGAAAATTTTACCTTTTTAAGTCATAATTTGTTACAATATCAGCATTACATTTGTAAACATTTTGGAAAATATTTATGAAAAGAGTCGTCATCACAGGCATGGGCATTGTCTCAAATATTGGCAATGACTTAGCCACCGTTACAGGCAACCTAAAAAACGGCAAATCAGGCATTATCTTTAACCAAAGCTATGCCGATAATGGCTTTAAATCGTGCGTGTCGGGCTCTATTGACCAAAGCACGCTTGATGTGTCAGGCATTGACCGCAAGCTAAAACGCTTTATGTCAGACGCAAGCCTATACGCCTATGTGTCCGCCTTATCCGCCATAGATAACGCAGGTCTGTCCCTTGATGATGTGGCAGATAACGTGCGTGTGGCGGTCGTGGCAGGCTCAGGCGGGGCAAGCACGGCAGATGTGGTCGGCTCGGTGGATAACATGAAAGCCAAGGGGCTTCGTGGCGTGGGAGCAATGGCAGTGCCAAAAATCATGAGTAGCACGGTGTCTGCCACGCTTGCCACGGGGTTAAAGATTAAAGGCATTAGCTATTCTCTGTCGTCTGCGTGTGCCACGTCCAGTCATTGTATCGGTCATGCCATGGAGCTAATTCAGCTTGGCAAGGCGGACATGGTCATCGCAGGGGGAGCAGAGAGCGAGCATTGGACGCAGTCGTGTATGTTTGATGCGATGGGGGCGATGAGTACGAGCTACAACGACACGCCCACCACTGCAAGTCGCCCGTATGATGCCACCCGAGACGGCTTTGTCATCGCAGGCGGTGGTGGTATGGTGGTCGTGGAGAGCTTAGAACACGCACAGGCTCGTGGAGCGAACATTTTGGCGGAAATCGTGGGCTATGGAGCAACATCAGACGGATCGGAAATGGTCGCCCCAAGCGGAGAAGGGGCAACTCGCTGTATGCAAATCGCCTTGTCGCAGGCAGGGCTTGATACGGTGGATTATGTCAATTCGCACGGCACATCAACACCGCTTGGCGACATCACGGAGCTACACGCCATTGCAGACGTGTTTGGCGGTGCGGACAAAACCCCGCCCATTAGCTCAACCAAATCCATGACAGGGCATAGCCTAGGAGCGGTGGGCGTGCAAGAGCTGATTTATTGCGTGCTGATGATGAACAACGACTTTATCGCCCCAAGCATTAACATTACCGACATGGACGAAAAAGCCAAGCCTTTTGACATCGTCCAGACCACACGTCAAACCGAGATTAACACCGCCATGAGCAACAGTTTTGGTTTTGGTGGGACAAATTCGGCGTTGGTTGTTAGGAAGTTTAAAGGTTAAAATAAAAACCCAACTTGCTATGAAGTTGGGTTTTGGTTTGTATTTGAGAAATTTTGTAGGGGTAAATGGCAATCTATCCTGCCCAAAAATTACCCCCACAAAATTTAAACCTATCAAACAGACACCGACATTCGCCCTAACTTTTCGCTAATGGCTTGCCCCACAAAAGCATTTAAACTGCTATCACGGCTTGCCATATAAGCACGGCGGTGCAACTCGCTGTCAATGCGTACATTAAATGACCCTTTAAATGGCTTGTCAGGCTCTATCTCCCGCTCATCACAAAACGCCAAATAATCGTCCACGCTGTCATAAAACGCCTGTTTTAGGTCGTGGGCGTTGTCGGCTTCAAAGGTAACAAGCTGATTGATACCGATGAGCTTGCCATAAAACATCTCATCATCATTATCCAGCTCAAATTCGCCCACATAGCCTTTATAAGTCATCATCGTTTGGCTCCTTGTCTAATTTTGGTTCGTTGATTGTTCGGTTTGGGGTTCGTCAAAATAACCTTTTTCGCTCAAATAGGCTTTGACTGCTTTTAATGCTCCGCCCTTAATGGTATTTTCGGGGTGGGGTTTGTGCAAGTGAATGCGGTCGCTGTCGTCATCGACATGAATAAAAATAACCCTTGACCCTGCCCGCTCGTGCATTTCATAGCCGAATTGTGATAATAGCGTTACCAAATCACTAAACACAAAGGTGCTAATATCGCCTTGCAACTTGGCTTTTAGCTTATCTTTTTTGGTCATGGCTTGCCTTGTAACTGTATTTAGTTGCATTATATCGCCCATACTACCCCTTGTCAAACTCAAAATCAACGCCAAACCCCTTTCCCTTTTTTTCATTTTCCTTTAAAATCTCCCTTTTTCCTTACCCTTTAAAAATGCTCACACACCCCATTACCACCACGCACACCCCAAGCCAGCTTGTCGCACTCATCGCCACGCACCGCCCTGATTGGCAGGTGTGTTTTTTGCACAACGCCCATCGCCCCATCATCGGCATTTGCCCTGCTGTTTCGTGGACTGCCGTCTTTGCAAATGGCTTATCCATTCACAAAACAACTCGCCAAAACGACAACCACACTTACCCCACCACCTATACCGATTGGCAAAACGAGCTTATCGCCTACTGCCAAGCCCACGCCCCAAGTCCCACACGCCAAGGCGACTATACGCACGGCTTAATGGGTTTTATCGGTTATGACTTATCGGCTCATGAATTAAATCCTAACATCGCTATCAAGCCTGACCAGCCTTGTGCCTATTTTGGGCATTATGACATTTATATAAAACCGTGCAAGCATGGGTTTGAATTGATTGGCATCAATGCCGATAAAGAGATTTTTGATGAAATAAAAAATAATTTAACTGAGTTATTAAATCAACAATTACCAAAACCAAAACCTGCACAATTTATTTCATCATGGCAAAAGCAAGATTATAATCACGCCTTTAACCAAACCCAAGAATACATCAAAGCAGGCGACACCTATCAAATTAACCTTACCCAAAAATGGCAAGCGGATTTGGATAATTTAGTCAGTCATTTGCCCCAACTGCAAGATAAAATCAATGCTCCATTTGCAGGGTATTTAAAATTGGGCAGATTTGAAATTTTATCGGTATCGCCTGAATTGTTTTTTGAATTTCATCAAATCAATGATAACATTCATATCATCACCAAACCCATAAAAGGCACACGCCCACGCCATAATAACGCTGATATAGACAATGCGTTAAAAAATGAACTTGCAAACAGCGAAAAGGACATGAGCGAAAATTTAATGATTGTGGATTTACTCAGAAATGACTTAGGAAAATACGCCCATATCGGCACGGTAAAAACCCCCAAACGCTTTGCCATTGAAAGTTTTAAAAACGTACATCACATGGTTAGCACCATTACCGCCCAATTAAAAGACGTGCATGGCTTAGAAGTCTTATTTGGCAGTCTGCCCGCAGGGTCAATCACAGGCACACCCAAAAAACGGGCGTGCGAGATTATTCATGAATTAGAAATCTCCCCCCGTGGGGCGTATTGTGGGACAATGGGTTATATGAATTTTGACGGTACGGGCAATTGGAATGTACTCATTCGCACTTTGCAAAAATGGCAAAAGACGGAACTTTGGGCAGGGGGCGGTATTACCATAAAATCGGATAGGGAGAGTGAATACCAAGAATGTTTGGATAAGGTGGGGAATATATTGCAGATGATACATGGCGAGTGCGAATAAATGTACACACTCCTATCGCCATGTTCCCAAATATGCTATACTTATGCCAAATCGGAAAATAATAAGCCCATTCTTTCATTTTATAATACCACTTATTCCAAAACGACATAAGAGCCTTTTCATGTTTCACTTTACCGACCAAACCGCCTTTTTAGACAACATCGCCACACTCGCCGACACGCACATCGCCCCCAAGGTTATCGATATTGACAAGGGTTATTACCCCCTTGCCGAGATGGCAGAGCTGGGCAAGGCAGGGCTGTTCGCCCCACACCTAAACGCCCACGGCAACCGCTTTGATTTGGCAATCCTTGCCAATGCCAACGTGGGACGAGTGTGTGGCACGACCGCTTTTTTGACGTGGTGTCATCAGGTGATGGGGCTGTATATTGACCAATCGGACAACAGCCTATTAAAGGGCGAGTTTTTGGACAACCACGCCCTTGCCAACACCTTTGGCGGTACCGCTCTGTCCAACCCGATGAAGACATGGGCGAACATCGAGAACATGAAATTTGTCGCCAAAAAGGACGGCAACGGCTACAAAGTCAGCGGTATCCTGCCGTGGATTAGCCACATCAAAGACGGTCAATACTGCGGTGCCGTGGCACAGATAGACGGCACGGACGATGAAGTATTTTTCCTATTGCAGTTTGACAAGGCACGCCAAGACTCATGGCGACTGCACCCCTGCCCTGCGTTTAGTGGTATGGAAGGGTCTAGCACGCTACGCATTGAGCTGACCGACTACCCCATCGGCACCGATGACATCATCGCCTTGCCCTGCAAAGATTTTATCGCCCGTATTCGCTCGGCGTTTGTACTCATACAACTTGGTATCGGGGCAGGGATTATCATGGGAGCCATTGATGACATCAAAGAAGGCACGGCAGTCTCCAACGCCTTTTTAGAAGACCAAGCAGGCAGTCTGACCTTGGAGCTTGACAATCTGGTCGCCAAAACCCTAAGCCTTGGCAAAGACCCCTTTAACAGCGACAAAGAGTTTTTCTTAGACGTGCTAAACGTGCGTGAACAAGGGGCAATGCTCACCCTAAAAGCCACCCAATCTGCCATGCTTCACCAAGGAGCAAAAGGCTATCTGATGACCGCCCACCCCCAACGCCGTCTGCGTGAAGCCCAGTTTGTGGCGATTGTCACGCCTGCCATCAAGCATTTGCGTTATCTGTCTCATCAGCTGATGGATGAACCCAAAGTTAAACCGATTGAATATTTCATTTAAATTTATATAAAAAAGGTAATCATGACAACTTCCCCCACCGATGGTCGTGGTGCATGGCGTAAATTCATCTGCCTTGCCTGTGGCTATATCTACGATGAAGAATTAGGCGACCCCGAAGATGGCTTGCCTGCTGGCACTCGTTTTGAAGACATTCCCGATGATTGGCAATGCCCACTATGTGGCGTACGCAAAAGCGACTTTGAGCCTTATGAAGAGACGAGCCACGTCGCCCCTGCTGTCGTCTTTGACCGTACCGAGCGTGGCGTGGTCATCGTTGGGGCAGGTCTTGCAGGTTGGGCGATGGTAGACGCTTTGCGTGCTTTGGACAAGGATTTGCTCATCACACTCATCAGTGCCGATGACGCCGACCGCTATCACAAGCCCATGCTGTCGGTCGCCCTATCTCAAGGCAAGGGACGAGCCGAACTGGTGCGTGCCACGGGCAGTCAGTCCGCCCTTGATAATAACGTACGCCTACTTGCCAACACCTACGTCACCAACATTGACACCCACACCCAGAGCCTGCACACCACCCGTGGCACGGTGTATTATGATAAGCTCATTCTTGCCATCGGTGCCAGCCCTGCCTATCCGCCCACCATCGCCAAAGAGATGGCATGGCACGTCAATCACTTGGAGCGGTTTGACGAACTCAAATCTCGCCTAACCACCCCCAAGCACGTCGCCATCATCGGGGCAGGCATGATTGGCACTGAGCTGAGCGAAGATTTGATAAAGGCAGGTCACAAGGTCAGTCTCATTGACGTACACCCCAGACCTTTATCCGCCCTACTGCCTGCCGTGGCGGGCGAGCGGATTTTAAATGCCATCGAAGCCCTTGGGGTAAATTGGCTTGGTCATAGCATGGTCAAAGGCGTAAATGCCACCGCACACGGCTATGAGATTGACTTATTTGACTGCGACAGCGAGACGGTCAGTCCCTTGTTGGTCGATGAAATCATCGTCGCCACAGGACTTCACGTTCACGAACGCCTGCCCTTGCGTGCCAATCTGACCTTTAACAAACACACAGGCATTGCTGTCAATCCCCAAACCCTGCAAACGAGCGTGCCTGACATCTACGCCCTAGGCGACTGTATCAGCATTGATGGCGTGCCTTGTCGCTATGTCGCCCCCCACCGCTCACAGGCGAGCGTGATTGCAGGGCAAATCATCCAGCAAGACGGGCAAAGCACCATCTACAAACACACCCCACCGATGATTCGCCTAAAAAATAAATGCATCAGCGTCACCGCCAACGGTCTACCCAAAGGCGTGGGCGACTGGCATGTGCTTAGCGATGATGAAAACGGGCTTGTGTTAGAGATGAGAGAGCATGGCAATGTCATGGCGACAGCAACGATAAAATCACCATAGCAAGCAAAAATAAAAAATACTAAAATAAAAAAATTGGGGCGATGATTTGCCCCTTTTTTATTAGGGCGTGTTGAACTTTGGTATTTGCAATGAAAAATGAGAAAAATCGCATGTTTTTCAAGGAAAAAACGCAGGCTGATAGTCATTCTATCAGACAAGTTTTTGACGATGAAAAACAAGATTTAGCCATTTTTCATGCAAAAATTGATTGAAATTGTCAAATTTTCATCTTATTTTATAAGAATGTTATCAATGTTCAACACGCCCTAACTACGATATTTTATAGTAAATTAAGCCCAATTTGCACCAATGCCAAATCTTGAAAAATACCTTGTAGGGGCGTGTTGAACACGCCCTTTGGTGGTGTATTTTGAAGTTAAACGATTATAATTGAGTTTACGATACTTTGAACAACAAAAAACAACCGTAAATCGCTTTACGGTTGTTCTTGATATTGCTCAGTTTGACTTAGAAAGTTAGGTGAGTACCGATACCCCACATGTTCGCATCAGAGTTTAAGTAGTTATAGCCTGCTTCGATACCGAAGTTAGCGGTTGGTTGGAAACCCAGACCCACGCCACCAGCGACAGAAGTTTTGTCTTGGTCTAGTACGATGTTACCGCTTGTGCTTTTGGCTTCGGTTTTTGCCACACCCAATTTGCCTTTGGCATATACAGGGCTACCTGCGAACTGATAACGGTAAGTACCATAAGCACCATAAGTTTTGGCATCGTACTCACCCTTACGAGTCGCTGTGGTGATGTCTGCATCATCAGTGCCTAGGTATTCAGCTTCAACACCGAAATTTTGGTCGAAGTTATAACCACCGTACACGCCATAAGCTGTCGCTTTGTCAGCGTTAGCACCATCTACATCTACGTCAATTTGACCTGCTTTAACACCGATGTAAGGTTGCCCTACACCATTAACACCGTAGCTCACGGCAGCACTGGCACTCATTGCCAATAGTGATGACGCACCAAGAGCTAGTAGGGCTTTGTTTAATGTTTTCATGGTTTCTCTCCAATTATGGTGCAAGCACCGAGTTTGTTTATTATGTCGCCATCTGACGAATTCATCATCAGTGCCGATGTGTGTATAGTAACAAAATATTTCTAAAAAACTGTGCGTATTTGTGGTGTTAAATGTAAAGTTTTGCAAAATTTACCCCCACCCCTTTTTACATTGGATGTCTTTTGCAATATTTTGTTACTTTTATCACAATCCACGCTCAAATATTGCGTTATTTTGCCAAAATTATGCCAAAACTCATCTTATTTACCCCATTTCACACCCAAAATTCGCAAAATATCGCCATTTTTAAAATTTTTTTGATAAATTTTTAAAAAATACATTCAACCTTTTGGTAAAGCACACCATCAAAACAGTCAAATTTGGGCAAAATCGGCAAATTTTACATAAATTGTTACAATTTACGCCAAGTTTTCATGATTTTTTGGTCAATGTTACAGGGCGTGCCTGCCTTTGGTATTTGCCATGAAAAATAGGAAAAATCGCACGTTTTTCAAGGAAAAGTCCGCAGTTGATATTGAAATATCAACAAGGATTTTGACTTCGAGCCACAATCCGACCACTTAAATTTAAAAAATTAAGTAAAAACCTTAAAAATTTACACGATTTAAGTGGTCAGATAGCCATTTTTCCTGCAAAAATGGATTGAAATCATCAAATTTTTACCATATCTTATGAGAATGCTATCAACGGTAGGCACGCCCTAATTTTTTGATAAAATTTAGGGTAAATTTTTTGGTAAATTTTAAAAAATAGGCAAATTTATGACAAAATCACTCATCATTTTTGATTTGGATGGCACGCTCATCGACAGTGTGCCTGATCTGGCGGACGGCGTGGATAAAATGCTTGCTCATTTTGACAAGCCCCCTGCTGGCACCGACAACGTGCGAACATGGGTGGGCAACGGCTCCACCAAACTCGTAGAACGGGCGTTGGTATGGGCGGGTTTATCACTTGATAATTTGCACCACGCCCATGAGCTGTTTTTGACAGAATATGCCACTTGTCAAGATAAGACAGTAGAGTATGACGGGGTAACAGACGGGCTAAATCGCCTTATCAAACAAGGCTTGACGCTTGCCCTGTGTACCAATAAGCCTGCTCAATTTTTGCCCGACATTTTGGCAAACATGGGCTGGACGGACAAATTCGCCTGCATCATCGGGGGCGACAATTTGCCTACTAAAAAGCCTGACCCTGCTCCGCTTTTGCATATTTGC
Source organism: Moraxella lacunata (assembly GCF_002027545.1). GTDB lineage: Bacteria > Pseudomonadota > Gammaproteobacteria > Pseudomonadales > Moraxellaceae > Moraxella > Moraxella lacunata. The sequence goes on along the minus strand of NZ_MXAN01000055.1, from coordinate 36,013 downwards.
ACCACGCTTGGCATAGACAAATCGCAAGCGGTCATGGTGGGCGACTCCAAAAATGACATCACAGCAGGGCAAAATGCAGGGATAACCACGCTCGCCCTAACCTATGGTTATAACTATGGCGAGCCGATTGCGGACAGTCGCCCTGATGGGGTATTTGATAATTTTGGCGATTTGGTTGCCTTTCTTTTATGACCTAAAAAACACACCCCAAAGACCTTGCCTTGGGGTGTGCTGCGGTTTATTTATCAGACATTTATCAAGCGTTTAGCCTGCCACCACAGGGATTTTACCGATTTTGGCTTGCCAGATTTTTGGGGCGGTGGCGTGTACCGATACGCCATTACTATCTACCGCCACCGTTACGGGCATATCTTTAACTTCAAATTCATAAATCGCTTCCATGCCAAGCTCGGGGAAAGCAACCACTTTGGCATTTTTAATGGCTTTTGAGACCAAATATGCCGAACCGCCCACCGCCATGAGATAGACTGCTTTGTTGTCGGCAATGGCTTCACAGGCGATTTTACCACGTTCGGATTTACCAATCATACCCAAAAGACCAGTTTGTTCTAGCATTTGACGGGTAAATTTATCCATACGAGTGGCGGTTGTCGGTCCTGCCGGCCCCACCACTTCATCACGCACAGGGTCAACAGGCCCAACGTAGTAGATGAGCTTGTTAGTGAAGTCCACAGGCAAGGTTTCGCCATTATTTAGCATGTCAGTCATGCGTTTGTGAGCGGCGTCTCGCCCTGTGTAGATTTTGCCGTTAAGTAGTAGCACATCGCCTGTTTGCCATGTCGTCACTTCTTCTTTGGTTAGGGTGTCTACATTGACACGCTTACCGCTATCGGGGCTGTAAGTAATGTCAGGATACACGTCCATGCTTGGCGGTTCTAGGTTTACCGCCCCTGTGCCGTCAAGCTCAAACTCCACATGGCGAGTGGCGGCACAGTTAGGAATCATCGCCACAGGCTTAGATGCGGCGTGCGTTGGATAATCTAGGATTTTGACATCAAGCACGGTGGTAAGACCACCCAAGCCCTGAGCCCCAATGCCAAGTGCGTTTACCTTTTCAAACAGTTCAAGACGTAGGCTCTCTGTGGTAGATAGCTCTGCTCCGCTTTCGGCTTTGGCTTTTAGCTCATGAATGTCAATGTGACTCATAAGACTTTCTTTTGCCAAAAGGGTTGCTTTTTCGGGCGTGCCACCGATACCAATGCCCAAAATACCCGGCGGACACCAGCCTGCACCCATTTCAGGAATGCTCTTTAACACCCAGTCCACAATGCTGTCAGACGGGTTTAGCATGGCAAGTTTGGATTTGTTCTCACTACCACCCCCTTTGGCAGCACAGGTAACTTCCACCTTGTCGCCTGCCACGATTTCCATGTGAATGACGGCAGGGGTGTTATCTTTGGTGTTCACTCGTTTACCCGCAGGGTCGGCGAGTACAGACGCTCGCAGGGTATTATCAGGGTGATTGTAGGCACGGCGAACACCTTCGTTTACCATGTCCGCCACGCTCATGTCAGACTCCCAAGTTACGTTCATGCCAACTTTTAGGAACACGGTCGCAATCCCTGTATCTTGGCAAATCGGGCGTTTGCCTTCGGCACACATACGGCTGTTTACCAAAATTTGGGTCATGGCATCTTTGGCGGCAGGGTTTTCTTCACGCTCTAAGGCTTCGGCTAGGGCTTGGATATAGTCGGTGGGGTGATAGTAGCTGATGTATTGAAATGCATCTGCAATGGACTGGATAAAGTCGTCTTTTTTGATGACAGTCATGGTAATCTTCCTTTTGGCTGGCTAAAAAGCTGGCTAGATTTTGCTAAAAAGCGGTGTTATTGTAGCATAGATTATCACTGCTTTAAAATGTTTTTCCCAATTAGCGCACAGAGCAATCATACCACACCCCACCAAACAACAACTGTTCAAGATAAGACCCATTTTACAAAGTTCTCATTCTATATTTAATAGAAAGTTTGACATGACCACTTACTAAAATTAAATTTAATACAGCACAAATTAACAAGACGCACTCACTATTGGTAATATTTTTATAGACATGATAAAAATTTGATGATTCAATCAATTTTTGCATGGAAAATAGCAAAGTCAGACTCGTCCTAGTTTTAAAGTTTTCAACTATAATTTGACATCAATCGTCTTTTTATTTGTCAAAAACACCAACAAACCAAAATCCATGCAATAAAAAAACCAAACCTTAAAAAGGTTTGGTTTTCGTAGAAATAGTGACTATTATGGACGGTCAACCAATTCCACATAAGCCATTGGTGCATTATCGCCATCACGATAACCGCATTTGATGATACGCAAATAACCACCTGGGCGAGTCTTGTAACGTGGTCCTAGCTCATTGAAAAGCTTACCAACGGTTGCCTTGTTACGAGTACGGTTAAAAGCAAGACGGCGATTAGCAACGCTGTCTTCTTTTGCCAAAGTGATGAGTGGCTCTGCTACACGACGTAGCTCTTTTGCTTTTACCAACGTGGTTTTGATTAGCTCATGTTCAATCAATGAATTGGTCATGTTTTGGAACATAGCCTTACGATGGCTGCTGGTGCGACCCAGCTTGACTCCGCTATTACGATGTCGCATGGTCAGTATCCTTTAAAATTAACGGCTACGGTAAGAGAAACGGTCATCAACTCGCAAATCGCTTGGTGGCCAGGTCTCTAAACGCATGCCCAACTCCAAACCTTTTGACGCAAGTACGTCTTTGATTTCAGTTAATGATTTCTTACCTAAATTTGGTGTTTTTAGAAGTTCAGTCTCAGAACGTTGCACCAAATCACCGATGTAGTAAATGTTTTCAGCTTTCAAGCAGTTTGCTGAACGAACCGTTAGTTCAAGGTCGTCCACTGGGCGTAATAGCACAGGGTCAATCTCTTCTTTTTCTTTAACTGGTTCAGGGGCTTCTTCAGCTTCTAAATCAACGAAGATTGCAATTTGTTGTTGCAAAATCGTAGCAGCCTTACGAATCGCCTCTTCAGGGTCAATCGTACCATTAGTTTCAAGCTCAATGATAAGCTTGTCAAGATCAGTACGTTGCTCAACACGAGCATTTTCAACGTCATAAGCCACACGCAAAATAGGGCTAAAACTTGCATCAAGCTTCAAACGTCCAATCGCTTTAGAATTGGCATCTTCACGACGTTGATTGGCAGGCTCATAGCCACGACCCGTTACCACACGCAAACGCATTTTTAAATGTCCACGTTCACTTAATGTACCAAGTACCAACTCAGGATTGGCAATCTCAACATTATGTGGCAGCTCAAGGTCAGCAGCAGTTACGACACCTACACCCTTTTTGTCCAATGTTAAATAAGCTTCGTTTTGGTCATGTAAAATGATTGCCAAACCTTTTAGGTTCAAAAGCAAATCCAATACATCTTCTTGCAAACCTTCTAGTGTTGAATATTCATGATCGACGCCTTCAATTTCAGCTTCAATCACGGCAGCACCAGACAACGAAGATAAAAGAATGCGACGAAGAGCATTACCTAATGTATGCCCAAAGCCACGTTCTAACGGCTCGAGCGTGACCTTAGCAGTCGTTTCATTAACCGTATCTACATTAATTGCAGACGGTGTTAGAAACTCAGTTACATTTGTCATAAGTCACCTCGATTAGTTCGGATTATTTAGAATATAGTTCTACAATCAAGCTTTCGTTAATTTCAGCAGGTAGGTCACTGCGATCTGGTGCAGTTTTGAACGTACCTTGTAGTTTGCTGTGGTCAACTTCTAGCCATTCTGGAATGCCACGTTGAGTCGCAAGCTCTACTGCGTTTTTAATACGAAGTTGTTCTTTTGACTTCTCATGCACAGCAATCACATCACCGTCTTGAACTTGGATTGAAGGAATGTTCACACGAACAAACTCATCACGACCTGCTTTTTTTAGCAGGATTGCACGGTGGCTCACTAACTGACGTGCTTCTGCACGAGTAGCACCAAAGCCCATACGATAAACAACGTTATCCAAACGGCGTTCTAGCATGCCAAGTAGGTTTTCACCAGTAGCACCACGCATACGAGCAGCTTCTTTATAGTAGTTTGAGAATTGACGCTCAAGCACACCATACATACGTTTTACTTTTTGCTTCTCGCGAAGTTGTAGGGCGTATTCAGAGGCTTTATTTTGGCTATTGCCATGCTGACCAGGTACGCGACCTGATTTTTTTGTCTTAACGTCGTAAGCTTTTACACCTGATTTTAGTTGCAGGTCAGTACCTTCACGGCGAGACAATTTTAATTTTGGACCAATATAACGGGCCATGAGTTATCTCCTTAAACGCGGCGTTTCTTAGGCGGGCGGCAGCCGTTGTGTGGAATTGGGGTTACATCGCTAATGCTGTTAATTTTATAACCCAATGCACCTAATGCACGAACCGCAGACTCACGACCTGGTCCTGGACCTTTAACCAAGACATCAACGTTTTTAACACCATAGGTTTCTTGTGCTGTTTTACCAGCAACTTCAGCAGCAACCTGTGCAGCAAAAGGCGTTGATTTACGTGAACCACGGAAGCCTTGTCCACCTGAGGTGGCCCAAGCCAATGCATTACCCTGACGATCGGTAATGGTTACAATGGTGTTATTAAAAGACGCATGAATATGGGCGATACCTTCAGATACCGAACGACGTGCCACTTTTTTGCGGCTACGAGTGTCTTTTGCCATCTTTTAGCTTCCTAAATTAGTTACTTTTTAATTGCTTTGCGAGGACCTTTACGGGTACGCGCGTTGGTTTTAGTGCGTTGACCACGAACTGGAAGACCACGGCGGTGACGAAGACCACGGTAGCAACCCAAATCGACCAAACGCTTGATGTTCATTGAAATTTCGCGACGAAGGTCACCTTCGGTAGCGTAATTTGCAACTTCTGCACGAACAGCATCCAGTTGTGAATCATCTAACTGACCAATTTTGGTGGTCTCGCTGATACCTACGGTTGCCAAGATTTTCTTAGCAGTAGTGCGACCAATACCAAAAATGTAAGTTAGCGAAATCACAGCGTGTTTGTTGTCCGGAATGTTTACACCGGCAATACGAGCCATTGATTTCTCTCCGTTAGCACAAATGCTAGGCATTTGCTGTTTTACTCTACTGCTATCCTAGATAACAGCATGGCAAGTAGCGGATAATACAATATCCGCTACAAAATTGCAAGTATTAATTTGTAAAATTAACCTTGACGTTGCTTATGACGCGGCTCTGAACTGCAAATAACCAATACTTTACCTTTACGGCGTACGATTTTGCAACTGCCACAGATTTTTTTTACAGACGCTTGAACTTTCATGTCTACTCCTAATGTCATTTAGACTGGATTAAAGTTTGATCATGGTATTGATGGGTCATCAGATGTGCTTGCACCTGTGCGATGAAGTCCATGAGCACAACCACCATAATCAATAAAGATGCACCACCCAACTGAAAAGGCACGCCAAATGACGTTTGAATCACCATTGGCATTAGGCAAATGATTGCCATATACATCGCACCAATAAACGTTAGGCGATTTAGGACAAAATCCAAATATCGTTTCGTTTGCTGTCCTGGGCGTATGCCAGGAATATAAGCACCACTACGTTTTAAATTCTCTGCCACCTCACCTGGGTTAAACATCAATGCTGTATAAAAATAACAGAAAAAGATGATTAGCACACCAAACAGTAATAGATACAAAGGACTGCCTGGCTGCAAGATGAGTGAGATATTCTGCATGATATTTTGCAGTGTGGTTGGATTCGCCGAAGAACCTGACCATTGCCCTAAACTTGCAGGCAACATCAGCAATGAGCTGGCAAAAATCGCTGGAATCACCCCTGCCATATTGAGTTTTAATGGCAAATGTGATTGTTGCTGAGCATAGACTTTGCGTCCTTCTTGCTGTTTTTGGGCATAATTAACAGGCACACGACGTTGCGCACGTTCAATATAAACAATGCCAGCTGTCACAGCCAAGCCCAACAAGGCAAAGATAAGGACAACCATTAAGTTCATGTCTTGACTAAATGCACCTGCAATCATGCCAGGGGCACTTGATATGATACTGGCAAAAATAAGCATGGATATGCCGTTGCCAATGCCACGCTCAGTAATCTGCTCACCAAGCCACATCAAGAACATCGCTCCTGCAACCAATGAAGTCACCGCAGGAATCATAAAAGTCAAACCAGAGCTTAATGTCAAACCACCAGCAACAAGACCTGCCGACATACCGACCGCTTGCACAAATGCCAAAGCAAGTGTACCCTGTCTGGTGTATTTATTCAAAATACGCCGACCTGACTCGCCTTCTTTTTTTAGGGCATCAAGCGAAGGTATCACCGCCGACATCATCTGCACCACAATAGATGCTGAGATATAAGGCATGATACCCAGTGCCATGATGGACATACGCTCCAAAGCACCTCCAGAGAACATGTTAAACATACCCAAAAAGGTGTTTTGACTGCCATCAAAAAATTGAGCGAGACGAATGGGATTCATGCCTGGCACAGGAATATGCGAACCCAAACGATAGACAACCAACGCCCCAAGCAAAAATAACATGCGATGCCATAGCTCATCGTATTTACGAATAAAAGCTAATGGATTTAATGGAATGCCTGATTTAGGCGTTGATTTAGACATGGATTACTCCTCGACGCTACCGCCAGCGGCAACGATGGCTTCTTTTGCACCTTTAGTAACTTTTACGCCTTTAAAGGTTAAAGCACGGCTAATCTCGCCTGATAGGATAATACGAGCACGCTTCATGTCATCACGGATGATGTTGGCAGCTTTTAGCGTTTCAAGTGTTACCTCATTGCCTTCAATTTTGTTAAGCTCTGATAAACGCACTTCGGCTGTTGTCAAGGCTAATTGACTGGTAAAACCAAATTTTGGCAAACGGCGATAGATAGGCATTTGACCACCTTCAAAGCCTGCTGGAATGCTTGAGCCTGAACGTGAAGTTTGACCCTTGATACCACGACCACCAGTCTTACCTAGACCTGAGCCAATACCACGACCACGACGTTGGGCAGTCTTTTTTGCACCCACTGCTGGCGCAAGTTCATTTAAACGAAGACCCATTACGCTTCCTCCACTTTAACCATGTAATGTACACGATTTACCATACCACGAGTAGATGGTGTATCTTCTACTTCTACGGTATGACCGATGCGACGTAGTCCCAAACCTTTTAGGCAGGCTTTATGGCTTGCCAAACGGTGTGAGCTAGACTTAGTTTGAGTAATTTTCATTGTTTTCATAACACTCACCTACTCTTAGCCCAAAATTTCTTCAACAGATTTGCCACGTTTAGCAGCAACTTGCTCTGGTGAAACCATGTCACGCAGACCTTTAAAAGTTGCATAGACCACGTTGGCAGCATTGGTAGAACCATAGCATTTTGCCAATACGTCTTGAACGCCAGCAACTTCTAGCACAGCACGCATTGCACCACCAGCAATAACACCAGTACCTTCTGATGCAGGTTGCATGTATACTTTTGATGCACCATGACGAGCATTAATAGGGTGTTGTAGTGTTGTGCCAGCAAGCTCAACAGTAATCATGTTACGCTTAGCAGCTTCTAGTGCTTTTTGGATGGCAGCAGGCACTTCACGAGCCTTACCACGACCAAAACCAACACGACCATTACCATCACCAACCACTGTCAAGGCGGTGAAAGAGAAGATACGACCACCTTTTACAACTTTTGCCACACGGTCAACGGCAACCAATTTTTCTACCAAACCGTCAGTTTGTTCAACTTTTGCCATGATTAGAACTCCAATCCGTTTTCACGAGCAGCGTCAGCTAATGCTTTAACACGGCCATGATATTTAAAACCACTACGATCAAATGCAACCTTAGTGATGCCCGCAACTTTTGCACGCTCTGCAATCAGTGCACCCACAGCTTTTGCTGCTTCAACATTACCAGTCGCACCTGAGCGAAGGGTTGAGTCAAGGGTTGATGCCTGAGCCAAAACCACACCACCTGTTGGGGCGATGATTTGGGCATAGATGTGACGTGGCGTGCGAGTAACGGTCAAACGGTTAGCGCCTAATTGACGGATATGGGCACGGGTTTTTTTTGCTCGGCGAAGACGAGCTGATTTTTTATCCAACATGTTTGCTCACCTTACTTATTTTTTCTTAGCTTCTTTACGAAGAACCACTTCATCGCTATAACGAACACCTTTACCTTTATAAGGCTCTGGCGGACGGAAGCTACGAATCTTAGCTGCTGCTTGACCCAATTTTTGCTTATCGTTTGATTTTAGAACGATTTCAGTTTGGCTTGGGCTTTCGGCAGTCACACCTTCGGGAAGATTATAAGCAATCGGGTGAGAGAAACCTAGGTTAAGGTTTACCACGTTGCCAGCAACTTGGGCACGGTAACCAACACCGATAAGTTGCAAACGACGCTCAAAACCTTCACTCACACCTTGAACCATGTTGTTCAACAATGCACGCACAGTACCTGTGTGCATCCACGCTTCTTTGGTGTCTTTGACAGGAGCAAGAGTAACCACGTTATCTTCTTGCTTTAGCTCGACCAAATCATGCAGGCGTAAAGGCAAAGAACCGTTCTTGCCTTTAACTTCAACCTGCTGACCGTTCAAAGTAACGCTGGTACCTGCAGGTAGCGTTACTGGGGCTTTAGCCACACGAGACATAGGAATTTCCTTTAATGATAAAAACAACCATCGATAATTGATGGCAATGAATAATAACCAACTCTTATTATCCAAGATAATTTAAATTGGTTAAAAAAGCAGGGTATTATAACACAAAAAATCCTTAGAGTAAACTAAGGATTTTTATTTTTGTCACTTTAAATAAAAATAATAAATAAAGTGATTAGGCAACCAAAGCGATAACTTCACCACCAATGCCAGCTGCACGTGCTGCACGGTCGCTCATGATGCCTTTGCTGGTAGAGATGATGGCAACGCCCAAGCCTTTTTGAACGCTTGGTAGTTCATCTTTACCACGATATTGGCGTAGACCAGGACGGCTATAACGCTTAAGCTCAGCGATAACACCTTTGCCTTGGTAGTATTTTAGTTCAATATTTAGAACTTTTTTGTTGTTTTCGCCGTCAACAACTTCAGCAGAAGTTAGATAGCCTTCAGCAACCAATAAATCAGCAATTGATTTACGTAGCTTAGAAGCAGGCATTTCTACACTTGGCTTGTTTCTTGATTGTGCGTTGCGAATGCGGGTTAGCATATCAGCAACTGGATCTTGCATACTCATTGCGATACTCCTTACCAGCTAGCTTTACGAACGCCAGGTACATCACCTTGCATTACACGCTCACGCAACTTGTTGCGTGATAGACCAAATTTACGGAAATAGCCGTGTGGACGACCAGTCAAGCCACAGCGATTACGCAAACGAACTGGTGATGAGTTGCGTGGCAGTGCTTGTAGAGCAAGCATTGCGTCTAGACGCTCTTCGTCACTGGCATTTACATCACTGATAACTGCTTTTAGCTTTGCACGCTTCTCGGCGTACTTAGCAACTGTTTTTTCGCGTTTTAATTCGCGATTAATCATGCTTTTCTTAGCCATAACGTTTACCTTATCTAAATGGGAAGCCGAATGCTTTTAGCAATGCACGACCTTGGTCGTCATTAGCAGCAGTCGTTGTGATGGTGATGTCAAGACCACGAATACGGTCAATTTTATCAAAATCAACTTCAGGGAAAACGATTTGTTCTTTGATACCTAGCGAGTAGTTACCACGACCATCGAATGCTTTTGCAGAAAAACCACGGAAGTCACGAATACGAGGAATCGCAATGGCAATTAAGCGGTCTAAGAATTCGTACATTTGGTCGCCACGAAGGGTTACTTTACAGCCAATTGGCCACTCTTCACGAATTTTAAAGCCTGCCACTGATTTGCGTGCTTTGGTAACAACTGGCTTTTGACCAGCGATGACAGTCATGTCTGCCAAGGCACCTTCAAGTAGTTTTTTATCTTGTGCTGCACCACCAACACCCATGTTCAGAGTGATTTTGGTGATTTTTGGCACTTGCATGACATTTTCTAAGCCAAGCTCATCTTTGATTTGTTGCTTTAGCTTATCATTGTATAAAGATTTTAATCTTGCCATTACTATATACCCTTAGTATCTTATGCAGTCGCCACTACTTCACCAGTAGAACGATAGATACGGACTTTTTTGCCCTCTTCGTTTACTTGGTAAGCAACACGATCTGCTTTTTGGGTTGCTGCGTTATAAATTGCAACGTTTGAAATGTGTAGAAATGCTTCTTGCTTAACGATGCCACCTTCTTTACCTAGCATTTGGTTAGGTTTTTGATGTTTGGTTACAATGTTAATGCCTTCAACTTTTACACGGTCTGCTTTAACCGCCAAAATTGTGCCTTGCTTGCCTTTATCTTTGCCAGCAATCACAACCACGGTATCGCCTTTGCGTAACTTTGCCATAGGATAGCCTCTAAAAGTTTACAGTACTTCTGGTGCTAGTGAAACAATTTTCATGAATTGTTCACCACGTAGTTCACGGGTAACAGGTCCAAAAATACGAGTTGCGATAGGGGCTTTGTTATTGTTTAGAATAACTGCCGCATTATCATCAAAACGTAGTACAGAACCATCTGGACGACGTACGCCTTTTTTGGTACGTACAACAACCGCATTCATCACGTCGCCTTTTTTAACACGACCACGAGGAATGGCTTCTTTTACTGTTACCTTAATAATATCGCCAACTGATGCATAACGACGATGCGAGCCACCCAGCACTTTAATGCACTGTACACGTCTTGCACCACTGTTATCTGCAACTTCCAGCATTGTTTCAGTCTGAATCATCGCATTACTCCATAAATAATAATACAATAAAAGCCATTCGCTCCAATTTATGCTATTTTGCACAAATTTGGTAGATGAACGCCAATAAAGACGTTCATTATACTAGCAAATGACTTTTAATGCAAATAACTTTAAATTTTTACCGCAGTTTCAACCACGTCTACCAAAGTCCAAGTTTTGGTCTTTGAGATAGGACGTGTTTCTTTGATACGAACGATATCACCTTCTTGACAAACGTTGTTCTCATCATGAGCTTTTAGCTTGGTAGAACGACGAACTTGCTTGCCATACATTGGGTGACGAATTTGGCGTTCAACAAGGACAGTGATAGACTTGTCCATTTTGTTGCTGATAACTTTGCCAGTCACAACACCGACTTCTTGAGTTTGGTTATTCTCGCTCATGCATCGCCTCTTTGTTTTTCGTTAAGCAAAGTCAAGATTTTTGCAATCGTGCGACGATTTGCTTTAACTTCGTGAGTGTTACCTAGCTGACCCGTTGCTTTTGCCATACGTAGGCGAAATGCATCAAGTTGCTTTTCGTCAAGCAATGTAGCCAGCTCTTCTACTGATTTTTCACGTAATTCGCTTATTTTCATTACATTACCGTCCGTTTAACAATGGTGGTTTTGAAAGGCAGCTTAGCAGAAGCCAATGTTAGGGCTTCACGCGCAAGCTCTTCGCTCACACCTTGGATTTCGTATAGCATTTTACCTGGCTTGATTTCAGCCACCCAGTACTCGACTGGACCTTTACCTTTACCCATACGAACTTCCAATGGTTTTTCGGTAATCGGTTTGTCTGGGAACACACGAATCCAAATTTTACCGCCACGCTTGATGCGACGAGTAATGGTACGACGAGCTGCTTCAATTTGACGAGCAGTCATGCGACCACGACCGATAGATTTTAGACCAATCTCACCAAATGCAACGGTATTGCCACGTTGGGCAAGGCCTGTGTTACGACCTTTGTGCATTTTGCGGAACTTGGTACGTTTTGGTTGTAACATGGCTTACCCCTTGTCTGAATTACGACGGTTGCTGGTACGACCACGGCGTTTTGGTGCACGAGTCTTCTCTTCTGCAACTGGATTGTAAACGCTGTTCATGCCGTCTAGAATTTCACCACGGAAAATCCAAACTTTCACACCGATAGTACCGTAAGTGGTCTCTGCACGAACTTCTGCATAATCAATGTCAGCACGCAATGTGTGTAGCGGTACACGACCTTCACGATACCACTCAGTACGAGCAATCTCAGCACCGCCTAGACGACCTGACAGTTCAACTTTGATACCGCCAGCACCAGCACGCATGCTGTTTTGCACGGCACGTTTCATTGCACGGCGGAACATCACACGACCTTCAAGCTGTCTGGCAATACCAACAGCAACCAAACGTGCGTCTAGGTCAGGCTGAGTAATCTCTTGGATATTTACCTGAGCAGGAACGCCCATAAGTTTGGTTAGGTCTTTTTGAAGTGCTTCAATGTCAGCACCTTGTTTACCAATAATCACACCAGGACGTGCTGAATGAATGGTAATCTTAGCGGCACCCGTAGGACGCTCGATGCTGATGTTGCTTACCATGGCTTCTTTTAGTTTGTTGCGTAGAAAATCACGCACTTTGAAGTCATTTAGCAAGTATTCTGAGTATTGCTTTGGGTTTGCGTACCAGTTAGCGTTGTGCTTTTTGATAACGCCCAAACGAATACCAATTGGATGTACTTTTTGACCCATGATTATGCTCCTACTTTAACAGTGATGTGGCAAGTGCGTTTGCTGATACGGTCAGCACGACCTTTGGCACGGGGCATAATACGCTTCAAAGTAATACCTTCATCCACATAAATGGTAGAAACACGTAGTGTGTCAATATCTAGACCATTGTTGTGTTCAGCATTTGCAATCGCTGATTGTAAGCATTTTTTAACAAGTTTAGCACCTTTTTTGTTGCTAAATGTCAAAATGTCTAAAGCACGCTCGATTGATTTACCACGAACTTCGTCCGCAACCAATCTTACTTTTTGTGCCGAAATAGCGGCACCACGTAATTTTGCAGTTACTTCCATGGTACACCTTATCTCTTAGATTTCTTGTCAACGCCATGACCACGATATGAACGGGTTGGGGCGAATTCACCAAGTTTATGACCAACCATTTGCTCACTCACGATAACAGGTACATGGGTACGACCGTTGTGAACAGAAATGGTCAAACCGACCATTTGTGGTAAAATCATGGAACGACGAGACCAAGTTTTGATTGGCTTACGGCTGTTTGTTTCTAGGGCGTTTTCTACCTTAGCAAACAGATGTGCGTCAATAAACGGGCCTTTTTTTAACGAACGAGGCATAAAACTCTTCCTTTATTTCTTGGCACGACGGCGACGGATAATCATACTGTCAGTACGCTTATTAGAACGGGTTTTAAGACCCTTAGCTTTCTGACCCCAAGGACTGGTTGGATGTTTACCAAAGTTACGTCCTTCACCACCACCGTGTGGGTGATCAACCGGGTTCATTGCCGTACCACGAACGGTAGGACGAACGCCACGCCAGCGTGCTGCACCTGCTTTACCAAGTGATTTCAGGTTATTTTCAGTGTTAGACACTTCACCAATAACCGCACGGCAATTTGCGTGAATACGACGGGTCTCACCCGAACGTAAACGAACAATCACATAAGCACCATCACGACCAAGCAGTTGAACCGCTGCACCAGCAGAACGTGCAAGTTGTGCACCTTTGCCGATTTTTAGTTCGATGTTGTGAATGACGGTACCCACTGGGATATTTTTAAGTGGCAAGCAGTTACCTGGACGGATAGGAGAACCTTCGCCAGATTGAACCTGATCGCCTACTGCCAATTTTTTAGGTGCGATGATATAACGACGCTCACCGTCTGCATATTTTAGTAGAGCAATGTGTGCAGTACGGTTAGGGTCATATTCAATACGCTCAACAGTTGCAATGATGCCGTCTTTATTGCGCTTGAAGTCAATTAGACGATAATGTTGCTTGTGACCACCACCGATATGACGGGTAGTGATACGACCGTTGTTATTACGACCACCAGTTTTTGCTTTTGATTCAACAAGCGGTGCATAAGGACGACCTTTATAAAGGTGTGGATGCACAACTTTTTCAACAAAGCGGCGACCTGGTGAGGTTGGTTTTGCTTTTACGATAGGCATGGTTATAATCCTTATTCGTTAGTCGCTGTTTCGCCAGTGGCTTCTTCACCAGCACCGATTTGTACGTCTGAACCTGCTTTTAGTGTTACATACGCTTTTTTAACGTCAGAACGCTTGCCAACAACACGACCAAAACGCTTGGTTTTACCTTTGGTATTTAGCGTGTTTACTTTGACAACTTCAACGCCTTCAAACATAAGCTCAACGGCTTGTTTGATTTCACGCTTGGTTGCACTGCTGTCCACTTTGAAAACTTGAACACCTAGGCTATCACCCAAACGTTGAGATTTTTCAGAAAAAACAGGGGCTTTTAGTACTTGATATAGTCTTGCGTTACTCATGCTAGTGTCTCCTCAAATTGCTTGGCGGCTTCAACCGTCATGATAACTTTGTCGAAAGAAACCAAGCTAACTGGGTCAACTTCACGAGTACCTAGTACATTCACGTGTGGAATGTTGCGAGCTGCCAAGTATAGATTCTCATCAACTTCGTGAGTAACAATCAATGCACGTGGGGCATTTAGCTCGGCAAGTTTAGCAACCAAACCTTTGGTTTTTGGACTATCAACACCGATAGAGTCCACCAAAACCAAACGCTCTTGGCGTACAAGTTCCGCTAGGATACATTGCATGGCACCACGATACATTTTGCGGTTTACTTTTTGAGACCAGTCTTGTGGTTTGGCGGCAAACGCACGACCACCACCTACCCAAATTGGTCCACGGATAGAACCCGCACGGGCACGACCAGTACCTTTTTGACGCCATGGTTTTTTACCGCCACCAGATACTTCGCCACGAGTTTTTTGTGCACGAGTACCTTGACGAGCACCAGCTAGGTAAGCAGTTACGACTTGGTGTACTAGGGCTTCATTGAACTCACGACCAAATGTCGTCTCTGATAGTTCAACCGCCGCACCTGTAACAGTTTTTAAATTCACGTTAATCCCCTCAACTAGGCTTTGACTGACGGACGTACGATAACATCGCCACCATTAGCACCAGGCAAGGCACCTTTGATGACCAGTACACCTTTTTCGGTATCAATAGACACAATTTCAAGGCCTTGAACAGTAACACGTTTGTTACCCATTTGACCTGGCATTTTTTTGCCTTTGAATACTTTACCTGGTGTTTGGTTCTGACCGGTAGAACCAAGTACACGATGCGACACAGAGTTACCGTGTGTGGCGTCCTGAGTGCGGAAATTATGACGTTTTACGCCACCTTGGAAGCCTTTACCCTTAGACTGACCAGTGACATCAACCAACTGACCAACTTCAAATAAATCCACCAAAATGTCGCCGCCAACTTCACGACCTTCAAGTTCGCTTGCGTCAGCTCTAAATTCCCAAACACCACGACCAGCGACAACGCCAGCTTTTGCGAAGTGTCCTTTTTGTGCAGCAGTTACACGGCTTTCACGACGCTCACCTGTGGTGATCTGAATTGCGTCATAACCGTCAGTGTCTACTGTCTTGATTTGTGAGATACGGTTTGCGTTAACCTCAACCACTGTTACAGGAATAGATGCACCTGCCTCAGTGAAGATTCGGGTCATACCACGCTTAATACCGACTAAACCAATCGCCATTTTAGACCTCTTACTTATAATCGTTTATATTAAACCAGTTGTTCTTAGCCTAGGGCGATTTGAACATCAACACCGGCCGCCAAATCTAACTTCATCAATGCGTCTACTGTTTTGTCAGTAGGTTGAACGATGTCAATCATGCGTTTGTGGGTGCGAATTTCATACTGGTCACGAGCGTCTTTGTTGACGTGTGGTGATGTCAATACGTTGAACCGCTCAATACGAGTCGGCAAGGGAACAGGACCACAAACTTGTGCACCTGTACGCTTTGCGGTATCGACAATCTCTTGTGCCGACTGGTCAATCAGACGATGGTCGAAAGATTTTAGTCGGATACGGATTCTCTGGTTAGCCATGCCAACAAGCTCCTAAATTAAGTGCTTTATAAAACTTCCATCGCTTGGATTTCAGTCATGTTATTTTGATTAAATTTTGCCCTATAACCGCTTTGGACAAAATAATACAATCCCTGTCCGCCAGACATGAAGTTGGCAACAGAGCTGTTGTTTATAGTGCCAAAATCGATGCTTCGGCTGTGGCGTTGATTCGCTTTGGGGCAAGCCCTACTCACTACTTGCAATATATCCGAAGATAATCACTCATCTAAGCCAAATACAGTCAAAAATAGACTTTTGCTTAAATGCAACGCTAAACAAGAAAAGTGTGCGTATTATACACGAAAAATCGGATAAAGCAAGAGCCATGCTTTATTTTTGGATAAAAAAGTGGCTAAATTCGCTTGTCTTTGCCTTAAAATTCATCAAATTTACAAAATGTTACAATTTTAATAAATTGATTGATTTTTAGACAGCTCTACTGGTGAAAAGTCATTTTCACTCCACCAAAATCGCATATTGTTCTTGATGATAAGATGTGTTTATGGATAGATGAATGGATGTATTTGTTAATTTTTGTAAATTTGATAAATCCTGATGTGATGACAAATAGTCGGCCACCGACTGACTGACCTTTATCGTTACGTTAGACTTTTTAAAAGAAGTGCTGTTTGCTAGCCGACTCATGAGTGACCTTAGAATTTCAAATGCCACTGTCTGCACGCTTTTGATTTTGCCCGTGCCATGACAGGTGGGACAGGGTACACACAGCTCATCAGACAGACTGGGACGGGTGCGTTTACGAGTCATCTCAACCAAGCCCAACTCGCTGATTTGGGTGATGTTGGTCGTGGCAGGGTCGGCTTTTAATGCATGGGCAAGCATGTCTAGCACCGTTTGCTGATGGGCGGATTTATCCATGTCGATAAAATCTAGAATGATAATACCGCCAATGTTACGCACCTTTAACTCACGAGCGATGGCAGTGACCGCTTCTTTGTTGGTCTCATACGCCACGTCCACGCCTGCTCTGGACTGTGAGCCTGCCCTGCTCTGCCCCACATACGAGCCTGTATTGACATCAATGGTCGTCATCGCTTCGGTATGCTCAATGATGAGATAACCGCCCGATGGCAACGGGCAATGCCGTGACAAGGCGTGTGTCAGCTGAGTCTCAATGTCAGGCGTGGACGAGCGATGCTCATCAGGCACAGACTGGGCAAACAGTGGGGTCGGTTTATCATGATGATAAATGACAGATGTAATGGACGGCATGAGTGTGTGACCGGCATGCCGTACTCGCTCATAAGCCGCCCTATCGTCAATCCACACGCTTTGGATGTCATCAGTAATGATGTCACGCAAGGCACGCTCAGCCAAGGGCAGCTCTTGGTAGAGTAAGGCGTACCTGGCTTTATGTAGGCTCGCCTGTGTGCGTGCTTGGCTAATATCCGCCCACAACACACCTAAATGGTTAAGCTCTGCCTGCATACGCTCGCCCATGTCTGCCAATACCCCATCATCGCCAAGTGCCTGCTCACACGCACTACGGGCGATGAGTCCACATGTATGCGATGATTGGCTAAGCAAGCTCGTCAAATGGGCTTTTAGCTTGGTGCGATAAGCCTTGGTGCCAATGCGAGTGGAGACACCGACCGACTGTGGCGACGTGGGCAGATAGACCAAATACCGACCCACCAATGCGATGTGCATGGTCACACGCACCCCTTTGTTGCCAAACTCATCTTTGGTGACTTGGACGACGACTCGCTCGCCAACCTTGGGTAGGAGTTTGGGCAGAAGTCGGGGATCAAGTTTGGGCTTGGTAGGTTTGGGCTTGGATTGGGATTTGGATTTAGGCTGAGACTGTGCAGAGCTTTCATTTCCTGTCTGATGAGCCATGGGCAATGTCGTGATGGGCGTGGGCGTGACAACATCATCTTGGGATGACAGGCGAGTCGGTAGCATGATGTCGCTTTGGTGTAAAAATGCCGAACGCTCACGCCCGACGTCAATAAACACCGACCCCATGGCAGGCAGTACCCGCACCACCGTCCCCAAATAGACATCCCCCACCAAACTGCGTGCCTGTACCCGCTCGATAAACACTTCATCAAGCCTGCCATCATCAATGATAACAAGGCGTGTCTCAAAGGGCGTGGCGTTGATTAGGGCGTGTTTTGACATAAAGATGGTGTGGGGTTTGAATTAAGTTAGGGTAAGTTGTTTAAGATGGTTGGTTTGGTAGACTAATTGAAAGCTGATTGGGCAAATTAGCAGTAAATCACTTGGCTGTTATAATGGGCTGATTTTGTCATCATTTAAATCATCAATCAGTCAATCTCTGCATACAGTCATCAATCAGCTCTGCCGTCTCGGCAAGGGGTAAGCCCACCACGTTGGTATAACTGCCATGGATAGACCACACCCATGCCATGGCTCCGCCTTGAATGGCATACGCTCCTGCCTTGTCGGTAGGTTCGCCTGTTGTCCAATATTGCTCTTTTTGGTAGTCGGTGAGTTTGATGAAGGTGACTTGGGTGGCAACTTTAATCATTTTTTGAAAAATGATTTGCCCATCTTTGACAGTGCTGGCACACACCGCCGTCCAAATCTCGTGCGTATTACCTGATAATTTATCCCACATGGCAAAAGCATGAGCCTTATCGGCAGGTTTGGTTAAAATCCCATCATCTGCCACACCAATGGTATCTGCCGTGATGATGATGGCTGATGACACGTCCGCACACGCTTTGTCCGCTTTGGTCTTCACCATACGCATGATATAGTCGTGTGGGTTTTCGCCAGTATCAATACGCTCGTCAATCTGGACTGACTTGACCGTAAAGGGGATGTACAACTGTGTCAATAACTCATGCCGTCTGGGCGATGTGGATGCTAGGATAAGGGGCGTGTTCATCAGTAGGCTCGCTCTTTTAGTTGGCGGTTTATCCAGTACAGCGGATACCACATCACAGGAAACAGCACAATACTACTCATGAGCGACCCCATGCCTGTCCACACAAACTGAGCATGAGAAAATGCCTGTAATATCCACAGCGACACTTGATAGACACTCAGGGCAATCACCCCCAATACCCACGCCTGCGATAAGGCAAGCTCTTTGGCATACAGCAGTAGTGCCCGTATGACAAACGCCATAAGCACCGCACTAAATGCCTGATGCCCCAAATGCGTACCCAACAACAAATCCGAGACCAGTCCCACCAAAAACACCACCCACACCCCCATCATGGGCGAGCGATACATCACCCAAAAGGCAAGCACCATCGCCAAAAACATGGGGCGAACGCTTGCCATGTCATACCCCAAAGGGTAGACATTGAGCATGGATGCCACCACGAAACTGATGATGATACCGATGATTAAAAAGGGTTTTGAGTTCATAAGTGGGCTTTATGAGTCCTATATGGCGTGATTAGCTGTTCTTTTTTGGGGCGGGATTATCTTTGGGCTGTAAAATCAGCACATAACTGCTGTTTAGAAAATCAGCGGCAGGATTGACACGAATGTCGGCAAAATTATCGGTGCGAGTGGTGTCAATGTCCGAGACTTCCCCCACTTTATAACCCGCAGGAAAACGCTCACCAAGCCCTGATGAAATAAGCTCATCGCCCACTTTGACATCGGCAGTCTTAAAGATATAATCTAGGCTCAGACTGTCAGGCTTGCCCCCACCCGAGACCATCGCACGCTGTCCTGTGCGTGCCACCACGACCGCCACCGACTGCTGTTCATCGGTAATGAGTAGCAGGCGAGATGTATTTGGGTAGGCATTTAGCACCTGCCCGATGATGCCATGCTCATCGATGACCGTCTGCCCGATTTGCACGCCATCATTGGTGCCTTTGTTAAGCACCACCACTTGCTTTAAGGGGTTGGAATCCGTGCCGATAATGCGTGCCAGCAGTAGATGATGTTCGCTGGACTGCGTGGTGCTGAGTACGCCTTTTAGGCGGGCGTTTTGGGCAAGTAGATAATCTTGGGTTTGGAGTTTGGCACGGGCTTGGAGTAGCTCGGTTTGCAAACGGATATTCTCACGACGCAAGGCTTCTTTGGTATGGACCGCATGACTGGCATATTCCATGGCATAAGACGGCCCTAGAGACGCTTGATAAATGGGTTGCATGGATGCATGGCTTAGGCGACGAATGCCATCAAACCACTGGGGGTTTTTGCTGTCAAGCAACATAAAAATCAAGGCAAGCACCAAAAACGCAACCGTCATGCGTGCAAATACAGGTTTTTGTGAAAATATACTTGGGAGCATTGCCAGACCTTTTTTATGTACTTATGAACAAATAAATTCACAAGCCCAAAACACAAAAAGCGGTGCGTAAACACCGCTCATGATTTCGTAGATTTAGACAAAAATCATCGAAAGTGACTTATCATGAATAAAGTCAAGTGCCTTACCACCGCCACGAGACACGCAGGTCAATGGGTCTTCGGCGACAAACACAGGCAGTCCTGTCTCTTTGGAGATGAGCTTATCTAGGTTACGCAGTAACGCCCCACCCCCTGTCAGCACCACGCCATGCTCGGCGATGTCTGATGACAGCTCTGGCGGGGTTTGTTCCAAGGCAAGTTTGACCGCATCGACAATACCCGAGACAGGCTCGGCAAGTGCTTCTTGGATTTCTTTGGAATTGACGGTAAAGGTCTTTGGCACGCCTTCTGCCATCGAACGTCCACGCACTTCAACTTCTAGGTTTTCTTTATCATCAAAAATCGCTGTACCCACTTCTTTTTTGATACGCTCGGCAGTCGTCTCACCGATAAAACAGCCATGGGTCTTTTTGACGTGATTGATGATGGCATCATCAAATTTATCACCGCCAATGGTAATAGAATCTGAGTACACACAGCCCGACAGCGAAATCACGGCAATCTCGGTCGTACCACCACCGATGTCCACCACCATCGAACCACTGGCTTCATGCACAGGCAAACCCGCCCCAATCGCTGCCGCCATCGGCTCTTCTAGGATATGCACGCTGTTCGCCCCTGCCGAACGCACCGCTTCTTCAATGGCACGTCGCTCCACCAGTGTGGATTTGCAGGGCACACACACGACCACATTCGGGTCTGCCAAAAAGCGTTTGACCTTAACCTTTTTGATAAAATGCTTTAACATCTGCTGGGTGACTTCAAAGTCAGCAATCACGCCATCTTTTAGGGGGCGAATGGCGGTGATGTTATCAGGGGTACGCCCAAGCATCTGCTTGGCATCGATACCTACCGCCGCCACCGTTGGGTTTTGGGTGCGGTTAGAACGCAGTGCCACCACCGTTGGCTCATCAAGCACAATGCCCTTACCAGGGGCATAAATCAAGGTGTTGGCAGTACCCAAGTCAATGGCAATGTTGGTCGATAAAAATCCCAGCAGGTTCATAACGCATGATTCCAAAAATATGAAAGTGGCAAGGCATTACTCATCTTAATTCATGAGCAAAAATATGATTAAAAATTAGCCAAATGCCAAATAGTTAAAAATTGTGGTAAATTATACCGATTTACGACAAAAAAATCATGATGATTTATGAAAAATTTTGCCTAATTTGCAAGAAATTTTTGCAAAATGGGTTAAATTTGCCGATTTTTAACTAAAGTTACTAAATTTTACCAAAAATTAAGATAAACGTAAGAATATACCTGAGTAAATTTTAACCGACTTATTTTACTTAAATTTTAGTTTTTTGAAATGCTTAGGGCATGTTGAATGTTGATATTTGCAACGAAAAATGAGAAAAATCGCACGTTTTTCAAGGAAAAAGCTTGTTTGATAGCCATTCTATCAAACAAGCTTTTGACGATGAAAAGCAAGATTTAGCCATTTTTCATGCAAAAATAGACTAAATCACCAAGTTTTATCAAGCATCAATAAAATGTTATCAATGTTCAACACGCCCTAATTTATGGTAAAATTAGCCAGTCTATTCGCTTTTATCAAACATTAACATTTTAACTGTTATTTTAGGAAAATTTATGACAATCACCGCCCAAGATGTGCAAAATTGTGCCAACCTATCTCGCCTTGCCATTGACGACACCACCGCCCAAAGCTACGCTGGTAGCCTTGACAAAATCCTTGCGATGATGAATGTCTTGTCCGATGTCAATACCGATGATATTAAGCCCCTTGCCAACATTCACGAAGCCTGTACCGAGTTACGTGCCGATGTCGCCAACCCTAATATTGACCGAGACGGCTTTCAGGCGGTTGCCCCTGCGGTGCAAGACGGCTTATATCTTGTGCCACAAGTGATTGAGTGATTAAAGGACGCATCATGAAATCATGGGCAAGTGCCTTATCGGGCTTAATCTTACCATTGTTGGTCATGACTACAGTCGTGCCAACCGCTCATGCCGATACCATCACAAACGTGCAACAAGCCCCTTTTGTGCAGAACGCCCACGCCATCAAACAAGCACTTTGGCAGGGCAATTATCATGCCATCACGCCCCACATTCACCCCAAAAAAGGCGTGCGTTTTAGCATGTATGCCCACATTGACCCAACGACAGATAAGGTATTTAGCCGAAGTGATTTTCATCACTACCTAAAACGCTCTCGGATAAAATTCACATGGGGAGAGCAAGACGGCAAAGGCGACTTACTCATCACCACCTTGCCTGATTATTTGGCAAATTGGGTGGTGCGTGATGTGTCGCTTGATTTTGACAGCGTTGCCATCAATGAGTTTTATCATGGGGGCAATAGCCTAAATAACCTAAAACAGATATATCACAAGCATGATTTTGTGGAATTTGGCTTTAAAGGCTCTAAACGTTGGGATTATCTTGATTGGCGAGTGTTAAGATTGGTTTTTGAACATCATCAAGGTCGCCCTTATTTAGTTGCCATCATCACAGACGAATGGACAATTTAAACTTTCACTTTTAACAAAGGCATTTTATGACAGACCTACACCACCTATCCGTCCATGAATTAGTAGACGGCTTAAAAAACAAACAATTTAGCAGTCAAGAACTGGTCAAACATTTTGCCAGTCGCATTGACAGCCTAGACGGGCAAATCAACAGCTTTATTACCAAAGATTTTGACAACGCCCTAAAACACGCCGAACTTGCCGACAAACTGCGTGCCGAAGGCGACACTCGCCCCCTGCTTGGCGTGCCAATGGCTCACAAAGACAACCTATGCACCCAAGGCGTGCTGACATCAGCAGGCTCAAAAATCCTATCCAACTTCGTCTCGCCTTATGATGCAACCGTTGTGGAAAACATCGCCAACGCTGGCTTTGTCAGCCTAGGCAAGCTCAACATGGACGAATTTGCCATGGGTTCGGACAACGAAAGCTCATACTTTGGGGCGGTACACAACCCTTGGGATACCGCCCGTGTACCAGGGGGATCGTCTGGCGGGTCAGCAGCGGCGGTGGCAAGCGGTTTTGTGCCTGTGGCGACAGGCTCGGACACGGGCGGTTCTATCCGCCAACCTGCGTCATTTTGTGGCATTACAGGCATTAAGCCCACCTATGGGCGTGTGTCTCGCTATGGCATGATTGCTTATGCGTCAAGCCTTGACCAAGCAGGGACTTTTGGCAAATCCGCCCTAGACTGTGCCTACCTACTCGCCCCGATGACAGGACACGACCCCAAAGACGCAACGTCTATCAACCGCCCCACCGAAGATTATGTGGCGGACATTTTGGCGACCAAGACAGACGGCAAACCCCTAGCAGGCAAAAAAATCGGCGTGGCAAAGGCGTATTTTGGGGCAGGTCTTGATAGCGAAGTAGAAAAATCCATTCGCACCGCCCTAGCCAAATACGAAGAGCTGGGGGCTCAGATTGTGGAAGTGGACATCACCGACCCTGCCATAACCCTTGCCACTTATTATCTGCTTGCCCCTGCCGAAGCCAGCTCAAACCTGTCTCGTTATGACGGCGTACGTTTTGGCTATCGCTGTGAAAACCCCAAAGACTTGCACGACTTATACACCCGTTCACGTTCCGAAGGCTTTGGGGCAGAAGTGCAACGCCGTATCATCATGGGAACATACGCCCTATCGGCAGGGTATTTTGACGCTTATTATACCAAAGCCCAAAAGGTTCGCCGTCTCATCGTGGACGACTTTAAAAAGGCGTTTGAAAAATGCGACATCATCGCAAGCCCCACCGCCCCAACGCCTGCCTATAAATTGGGCGAAAGCCTTGACCCTGCCAGCATTTATTTGCTTGACGTATATACCATTGGCGTAAACTTGGCAGGTCTGCCCGCCCTATCGCACCCTGTGGGACAAGCGAACGGCTTGCCTGTGGGCTTGCAACTCATTGGCAAACATTGGGCGGAAAGTGAACTTCTAAAAACCGCTCATACTTATCAGGCGAATACCGATTTTCACACAGAATTATCTGGCATCGCAAAGCAAGGATAATCCATGACTCAAGTAATCATTCGAGCGACAGAACATTACGACTTTCAAGGCTTATACGATCTATACCGCCAAGAACAAGTCGCCTGCCAAATGCTAAATTTACCCAATCAATCTCTACACACTTGGGAGAAGCGATTGGCGAACATTCCTAGCAATGTGCATTCTTTTGTGACTCTGCTGGATACCGATGACGATTATCAAATTATCGGCAATGCCGCCCTGACTGTCGCCAATAGCCCGCGCAGACAACATACAGGCGAGCTTATCATCGCAGTCAAAGAAGAATTCTGGCGCATGGGCGTCGGCAACCGACTCATGAAGCAGATGATTGATCTTGCTGATAATTGGCTCAATCTTCAACGCATAGAATTAACTGTCTATACCGATAACGAGCACGCCATGGCACTTTATCGCAAATTTGGCTTTAATATCGAAGGTGAAGCCAAGAAATTTGCGTTTAGAAATGGCGAATTTGTTGATACTTATTACATGGCAAGAGTTAAGGGATAATATTAGCGAGATGCTGAGCAACCCTGAGTATCTGATGACTTACCCGAATTGATTGGTGCAAGGCATGCACCCTATATTAAAAGAGAACACATTATGACCCAACAAGCCCCCCTAATTGACGGCTATGAAGTCGTGATTGGTATTGAGATTCATTGCCAATTAAACACCGACAGCAAAATCTTTTCAAACGCCCCCACCGCCTTTGGGCAAGAACCAAACACCCAAGCCACCATTGTGGATTTGGGCTTTCCAGGGGCGTTGCCTGTACTCAATGAAGGCGTGATTGAGCGTGCCTTAAAATTTGGCATGGGTGTCAATGCCGAGCTTGGCACATACAACACCTTTGACCGCAAAAATTACTTTTATCCTGACCTGCCCAAAGGCTATCAAATCACGCAAATGGCAAATCCCATTGTGGGCGAGGGTTATATTGACATTTTGGTCAATGCAGGGCAAAAGGATGAATACACCAAACGCATTGGTATCACACGAGCTCACCTAGAAGAAGACGCTGGTAAATCGGTGCATGATGCTGTACCGCAGATGACGGGTGTGGATTTGAACCGTGCAGGCACCCCGCTCATTGAGATTGTCTCTGAACCTGACATGCGTTCGGTTGATGAGGCGGTTGCTTATGTCAAGACCATTCACGAACTGGTTACATGGCTGGGTATCTCGGACGCTATCATGGCAGAAGGCTCGTTCCGTGCGGACATCAACGTGTCGGTACATAAGCCAAACACGCCTTTTGGCACTCGCTGTGAACTTAAAAACCTAAACTCGTTCCGCTTTATTGAGCGTGCCATTAAATCCGAGATTGAACGGCAAATTGACGTAATTGAGGACGGCGGAAAAGTTGTGCAAGCCACACGCCTATACGACCCCGAAAAAGACGAAACTCGTGCCATGCGTACCAAAGAAGAAGCCAACGATTACCGCTACTTTCCAGACCCTGACCTGTTGCCTGTCATCATATCAGATGAGACACTTGCCAAGGTGCGTGCCGATATGCCAGAGCTGCCAAGCGTACGCAAAGAGCGATTTGTGAGTGAATTTGGCTTGACCGCCTATGATGCCAATGTACTAAATGGCAGTCGTGAACTGTCGGATTATTTCTTGCAAGTACTTGATGTCATTGGCAAAAATAACGCCAAAATCGCGGCCAACTGGGTCATGGGCGAGCTGTCAGGCTCACTGAACAAAAATGAGCTGACCATTGACCAATCACCCATCAGTGCCAAGCGTTTGGCGGGGCTGATTGTGCGAATTTTGGATGATACCATCAGCGGTAAAATCGCCAAAGAGGTGTTTGGTCATCTGTGGGAGTCTGACAAAAGTGCTGATGAAATTATCAGCGAGCATGGACTAAAACAAGAGACCGACACAGGGGCAATTCAAGCCATCATCGCCGATGTGCTTGCCAATAACCAAACCATGGTGGATGAATACAAAGGCGGAAAAGAAAAAGCCTTTAATGGACTGGTCGGACAAGTGATGAAAGCCAGCCGTGGCAAGGCAAACCCCGCTCAGGTCAATGCGTTGTTAAAACAGATGATCAGCTAAGCACACGACTGTTTTATCTTAAAAAGCCAAGCCCTTATAAAACCCAACCTTGTATGTTGGGTTTTGTTAATTTATGTCCCAATCTGTCCATGCCCAAACACCACCCATTTTTGATTTAAAATGGATAATTGATTGCCATGCTTGAAAATTAAATGATAATGATGTATATTATCGTCTTTTACATTTTGACAAACTTTTTAACAAATTCTGCCTGCTTTTGTGATGATTGGTAATAAAAGCAGGCACAATGTGATGGCGTTTGCCATTGTTAAATTGTTAAATTGTTAAAATGATTAACACAGTCAGCAAAGCGATGATGATAACAGGTAATACTATGAACCAAATCTTTCATTTAACGACACAAACCAAACATAAAAATCATGCTAAAAAGGTACTAAAACTTAGCATGCTGTCCTTGTGTTTGCTACACATCACCCAAGCCGCCATGGCAGATGATGACCCCAAAGCTACAAAGACAACCGATTTTTCTGTTGTCTTAGATGAGGTTATCGTAACAGCACCCCACGGCACCAAAAAATCCCAAAAACCCTTTACCAAAGCATCAGCCACCAGTGTGCGAGAAAATGTATTTAATGCTAGTGAGAATGTTGATGCCATTGTGCGTAGTATGCCAGGGGCGTTCACTCAGCAGGATAAATCCTCTGGGCTGGTATCATTGAATGTGCGAGGCGATAGCGGATTTGGGCGTGCCAACAGCATGGTTGATGGTGTAACCCAAACCTTTTACAGCACCTCAACCGATGCTGGGCGTGGGGGTGGCACCTCACAGTTTGGTGCGGTGATTGACCAAAATTTCATCGCAGGCGTTGAATTAAACAAAGGCAGTTTTAATGGTAAAGGTGGTCTAAATACCTTAACAGGTTCGGCCAATTTTCGTACGCTAAATGCTGATGATGTGATTAAAGATGACAAGAATTTTGGCGTCATTGCCAAGGGTTTGACCGGTAAAAATGTGACGGATAAAAATTTTATGCTGGCAGCTGGCGGACGTGGATGGCTTGATAATGGCAGTATCAGTGCTTTATATGCTTATAGCCACAAAGACATTAGCCAAAATTATAAAGTTGGTGGTGGTGGGACGCACATTGGCAATGTTGGTGATGACTTGCTACTTAGTAAACAAAAACAAGTTTTTGCCAAAGAGCATGTACTCACTTACGATGAAGCCAGCCGTTCCTGGCAAAAAGATTTGACCAAATTAGATGAAGAAACAGGCAAGCCTTTATGGGACAGAAAATATCGATTTGGCGGTAAGTGCTATGGGCTGGGCTGTATTGATACAAAAGAAAAATTTGATGACTATGTTGCTGATAAGCAGAAACAATGGCAAGATTATGGTGCAAAAGAGTACAGCATCGCCCCCATTGATATCACCGCCCTAAACCAAACCTCAAAAAGCCATTTGGCAAAAATTAACTATAACAACGATACCAGCGATGTTGGTCTACAACTGCGTAAAATGGACACCACGATAGGTAGTCGCCATATCAGCAATGATAATTATCAGCTTGATGTTGCTTACAACCCAAATGAGATCATTGATTTAAAAGTGTTGGCAGCTCATAATGTGGGCGTACAAAAATATCCCAAAGGTTCAACTTTTACAGGCTGGAAATTGGATAAAGACTTTGAAGCCAAAAACACTGCCAATCTTTTTGACCTAAACAACACTCACACCTTTAATCTGCCAAAGCAAATGGATTTGACCACAACCATTGGGCTTAACATATTGCATAATGAATATTCAAAAAATCGCTTCCCAGATGAGCTTGGGCTATTTTATACCAATGATTTATTATGTGGCGGCGGTTATGATGCCTGTGGTGGTCGTTTTCAGGGGACAAGCAGCACATTGCCAAAAAAATCGGTGATTGTACAGCCCTCAGGCAAACAGCGTTTTCATTCTATTTATTTGGACACATCATTACAAAAAGACAAATATCAGTTAGATTATAGCGTTAATGCCAGTCAGTATCGTTTTAGTGGTGAGCATGCCAGTTATTATAGCAGCGAAAAAGAGTTTAAAGATAAGTTTGGTGAAGATTCGCAAATTTATAAACAGCACTGCTCGCCAAGTTGTGATGTGTATGAGCCTTTGGTAACCACTTCTGGTAAAAAACACGCCGTCAACCATTCTGTTACTTTAAGTGCCAAATATGACACAGGTTTTATGCCTTTTGTCAGCTTTGCACGCACGCACAGAATGCCCAACATTCAAGAAATGTTCTTTTCTCAAATTGGTGATGTTGGTGTCAATACCGCATTAAAACCAGAACAAGCCAATACATATCAGTTGGGTTTTAATGTTTTTAAGCGCAATCTATTGACAGACAACGATACTTTGGGGCTAAAAGTATTGGGTTATGAAAGCCGTATCAACAATTACATTCATAATGTTTATGGCAAATGGTATGACACAAAAAATCCACCCAGTTGGGTTGCCAGTGGTGCATTAAAAGGCAATACCATACAACATCGCAACTGGCAAATGCCTGTGCATAAACAGGGCTTAGAGCTTGAAATAAACTATGATGCTGGGCGATATTTTACCAATTTGTCTTATGCCAGACAAAAGACCGACCAGCCAACCAATTATAGCGATGCCAGCGAGTCCCCACTAAATAGCTCAAAAGAAGACCAATTAACCCAAGGCTATGGGCTAAGCAAAGTGTCAATGTTGCCCAAAGATTATGGTCGTTTTGAGTTTGGTGTGCGTGCATTTGATAATAAACTCACCGTGGGCAGTATGGTGCGTTATTATGGACAAAGCCCACGAGCGACCATTGAACCCAGATACATTGATGGCACGCATGGCGGTAATACATCGCACTCAGATGATAAAGGCGCCCATGTCATCAAACAAATTGAGATGCTAAAAAGACAACCTTTGGTGCATGATTTTTATGTTGCTTATGAACCGACAAAAGATTTGGTGATGCGTCTTGATGTGCAAAATGCGTTTGATAAACTGTATATTGACCCCTTAGATGCCAACAATGATGCCGCCACTCAGCGTTATTATCATTCATATTATAATGATGCAGATGAAGGTGCACCTTGTGCAGCGGGGCAGTTGTGTAAGCCTGATGCAAAATACGGCGGTACTACTCGCTCGGTATTGACCAATTTTGCCAAAGGGCGTTCTTTATTATTTTCAATGACTTATAAGTGGTAGTTGTTTGATTGATGAGTAATCTTAAACAATTGGTGTTAATTGCTTTTGTGTGATATAACAAAGCAATTAACATAAAACAAAAATGACGACTCAAAGCCGTCATTTTTGTTTTATTTTAGCTTAGCACGATATTTGACAACACTTGTACCGCCAATACCAATGTCCTCCAATGTCCATCTTAGGGCTTTATAGTCAGACAAGGGCAATTCTTGAACTTGTCCACCAATATTAGCACGAATCGGTGAACGAATAAAACGGCTGCCATCAATGGTTGCATGGGGGAATTTGGGATGAATGCCACCAACCAACACCAAACCATCAGCGATGCTTAGGGTAACCTCCATTGAACGCACACGCTCTGGGCTGTTGTTGGTGAATAGACCTTGATACTCTAAGGTATCGCCTGATTTGACGGTAGTGTCAGCATTGATGGGCGTGAGCGTCTCTTGACCGTTGATATTTTGCACGACAAACGCATTAACCACGCTCCAAATGCCTGCTGATGAGCCTTGTTGGGGGGTTTGGGGGGGACTAACCGTCATGGGCATAACGGTAGGAGTGGGGCTTTGACCCAGTGGATTTTGGATGAAGATACTTTGTGGAGCGACTGCTGCCATTTTGCCTGTCATTGAGACATTTGATTTGGCTTGGGGGTTGGCAGTCTTATCGCACGGACGAGCAAGAGACACGCCTGCACGAGTTTTTGACGACCCACCAAAACCCTGTCGTCATCGAGATTGGGGCAGGGACGGCAATACCAACCGTAAGGCGGTTTGGCGATGGCTTTGCCCCACGCCTGATTCGTATTAACCTGCGAGAGCCTACCACGCCCCAAGGCGGTATTGAGCTTGGTATGACGGGCATGAATGGATTAGATGAGATTTGGCGGGCGTTGTGTGAGTGACTGGTGCAATAGACAATGACTGATGGGTAATAATGACAACAAAGGCGTTTCTACACACCTTTGTTATTCATGGCTTGCCTTACTTGCCTTTATCAAAAACGCTTTTCGTCCATACCACCTTCAAAGATTTGAAACGCCGAGTTTGCCCCCGTGCTGACCTGTTTGCCTTCAATGGTTGCTGTGGCGGTAAAGTCAATGCCCCCGCCTGCATTTTCGCCCGTGGCTAGGTTTGGCAGAGTAAATGAACGTACCACGACTTTTTTGTCATTGACAGGCACGTCTTTTTTGGTAAGTTTTTCGCCACGGGGCTTAAATGCTTGACCTTCAGCAAGGGGTGCATTTGGGTCGTCATAGATAATGTCTAAATCCAGTAGTACCGCCTTATCCAACGCCACTTTACCACCCACCACAGGAATGCCGATACGGGCTTTTGAACCACGATGAATCATGCGGTTATCAATGACCTTACCATCTTTTAGGGTGCGTCCTTCCACCGCCACCGATGACGCACGGTTCATCACCATGATACGATAGCCTGCCACAGGGGTGTCCGCCTTACCGTCAAAAATATCGTCCACGAGCAAGGGCTGACCATCCGCCCCTACCAAAATGCGTGCGGACGTTTCGCTAACAGGAAAAGATACGCCGTCAATCGTCATGTGGCGTTCGTTTTTGTAGCTGGTGTTGGTGGTGGCAAGGGCGGTGGCGGTGGGCTTGATTTGGGCTTGTGCGGTGTGATGACAAGCAGTCATGCCAAACGTGGCAAGGCTTAGGGCGGAGATTGCGATAAGTTTTTTCATGATAATTCCTTATAAAAATGAAAGGGCGAAATTACCCAAATGAGCAATTCCACCGCACACTATATCCCAAAAAGTAATAATTATCAATCAATATTTAGCATGATTATCAATTCAAATTAGGCTAGCCCACTCTTTTTATTAAATCTCTTTCCAAACTAAAAATAAACCCTTATAAGTATTGGGGTTGAAGTTTTTAAAAATCCATAAAAATCAGGGTTTGGAAAGAAGTCTATTTTAAATCATCTAACTCTGGAAAAGATTGATACACTTCCTCCAAAACAGTCATTTGGATTTCGCCAATTAAGATACCAATGTTACGCTTTAACCGCTCTTGCACTTCTGGCGAGCATTCGGCAAATTGTTCGGCATACAAAATAGACGTTAAATGCTCCACACAATGAAGTGCGTGCTGTTTTGTCTCAATGGCAAATTCTTTATTCATGGTGTACCCATACATTCACGGTAACATTATTTTGTACCTTTAAAAGCACAAACGCATTATGCAGTAACACACTTGTGCGTTACTTGCTTTGGCAGTGGCGATAAAATGAGCTAGATTGCACCCCCATTCTCAACTTTATATAAGTGATTAACTTATCAATGGCAAATGTGATTCGCCCCTACAACCCAAAAAATAGTTATCAAATAATCTGCAAGTTGTTATTTTAAGTTGAAAATGAAATGTGTTTTTTTAATTTATATTCTAATCTCTCCATGCCCAAACACCACCCATTTTTGAGAAGTTAGCCCATGCAGTCCCACAGGCCCCCGAGCATGGATTTTGTCCGTGGAGATACCAATCTCCGCCCCCAGTCCATACTCAAAGCCGTCCGCAAAACGACTGGACGCATTGACCATGACCGAGCTTGAATCCACTTCACGGATAAAGCGTTGGCTATTCTCATAGCTATTTGTGATAATCACGTCCGTATGGTGCGAGCCGTAGTGGTTGATGTGAGCGATGGCGTGGTCTAGGTCGTCCACGACTTTGACCGCGAGCATGGGGGCAAGGTATTCGGCGTACCAGTCGTCATCGGTGGCAGGCTCTATGTTTACGCCAACATTTGCCAAAATCTCTTTGGATTTATCGCACACTTTAAACGTCATGGCGTTATCCACGTCATGCATGGCTTGGGCAATCCGTGGCAAGGCGGTATCGGCAATGTCCGCATGAACGAGCAAGGTCTCCATGACGTTGCACGGCGAGTAGCGAGACGTTTTGGCATTGACGCATACCTTGACCGCCATGTCCATGTCCGCCAGACTGTCCACATAAGTATGACAGTTGCCGTCTAGGTGCTTGATGACTGGCACACGGGCGTTATTGGCGATACGCTCTATCAGCCCCCGTCCGCCCCGTGGGATAATCACGTCCACCACGCCCACCATAGTGATGAGCTTATCCACCGCATTACGGTCGGTGGTGGTCAGTACTTGCACGCAGTCGGTCGGTAGTCCTGTCTGCTGTAAGCCTGTATGCACCGCATGGGCTAGGGCTTGGTTGGAGTGAAAGGCTTCTGAACCGCCACGCAGGATAATGGCGTTGCCTGATTTTATGGCAAGGCTCCCTGCTTCTATGGTAACGTTGGGACGGCTTTCATAAATCATGCCAATCACGCCAAGCGGTACTCGCATTTTGCCAAGCTGTATGCCACTCGGGCGGTAGGTCATCTCGCTCATCTCGCCAATGGGGTCGGCAAGGGCTATCACGTCATCAAGCGAGCTTAATATGCCATTAAACACCTTATCACTGATGATAAGGCGGTCAAGTAAGGCAGTATCTAGCCCCTTATCCTTGCCGTTTTGTACATCTAGCTCATTGGCGGATAAAATCCCATCTTTTTGGGCGATAAGAGCCGATTTGATACAGGCTAAGGCGTGGTTTTTGGTGGCAGTGTCGGCTCGGACAAGCGTGGCGGATGCGGTCTTGGCACGCACTCCCACGTCATTCATGTAGGTCGTTAGGTCGGTCATGATAATCCTTGATGTGAGTGATGGGCTTATATTAAAGGCATTTTTTATAAAAAGCAACTTTTATAAAAACACCCGTAAAAACAGCCTTATCTCGCTGGCATGTCATGACTTTTTAAAAACATCTTTTCACACCACACTTTTAAACCATGATTTTTAAAAACAAACACACAAAAAATGACGACCCAAAGCCGTCATTTTAAAGTTTTAAAACCATATTTGTTTGTGGTTTATTTTACCTTGGCACGATATTTAACCACACTCGTACCACCAAGACCGATGTCTTCTAGCGTCCATCTTAGGGCTTTATAATTCGACAGGGGTAACTCTTGGACTTGTCCGCCCACGTTGGCACGAATGGGCGAGCGGACAAAGCGACTGCCATCAATGGTCGCATGGGGAAATCTGGGGTGGATACCGCCAACCAACTCCAAACCATCGGCAATGCTTAGGGTAACATCCATCGAACGCACCCGCTCCGAGCTGTTGTTGGTGAACAAACCTTGATATTCTAAGATGTCGCCTGACTTGACGGGCGTACCAGCATTAATGGGGGTTAGCGTCTCCTGACCATTGATGTTTTGCACGATGAACGCATTCACCACGCTTTGAATCCCTACTGATGAGCCTTGACGTTGGGGGGTTTGGGTTTGAGCAAGGTTTTGGGTTTGAGTGGGGACTTGTTGGGTTGGGTTCTGAATGCCAGTTGCATAAGCTGTCGAAGCAGTCGCAGGTGTGGCAGGACTGGCAGGGATATTGGGTGCAGGAAATGCCACAGGGGCTTGCAAGGGACTGACCGCCATCGGGGTGACGGCAGGGGTAGGATTTTGAGCCAATGGATTGTGAATGGGGGTGCTGTGCGGTGTGACCGTGACCACCCTGCCTGCCGTTGGGGTGTTTAGCGTTGGGGCATTCGGATTGGCTTGGGGGTTGGCAGTATAGCTAATCTCGCCCCCTGCATTTGTCTGGTTTAGGGCGGGGGCCTCGGTCGGGGTGGGTAGCATGGCATGGGCTGACACGGCAACCGACAAGGCGGTCAGGGACAACACGGCAACACCGCCACGCAACATTTGGATGGGCATAATCATTCCTTCATTAACTCTATGGTAAAAATAAATGTCGCCCATGATAGCATGAAAAGCTGTTGCGTGCGTTAAGCGTGCGTTTATTTATGGTAACTTTCTGCCAAATTTTGACCAAATGGTAAGACATAACAAAAGACGGCACGATAAAAAAGGCACAAAAGACAAGTCATGAGACAATAATTTGATGAGTTTTGCTGATTTTATGATAAAATTCATCAAAAACACCATCATAGCACGCCATGACCCACCCAAACCCCATCCACTGGTTTCGCCACTCCTTGCCCTACATCAATACCCACAGGGGCAAGACCTTTGTCGTCATGATGACCAGTGAAGCGGTCGCCCATGACAGCTTTGCCACGCTGGTGCAGGATTTGGCACTACTGCACAGTTTGGGTATTCGCTTGGTGCTGGTGCATGGGGCAAGGGTGCAGATAAATGATGCCCTAGCACGGGCGGAGCTCACCGATGACACGCCCTTTTGTCATGGCGTGCGTGTTACCCCCACATCTGCCATGCCGACCATTTTGGCGGTGGTCGGACAGCTTACCCTAAAAATCCAAGGCGAGTTTTCCAAAGGACTTGCCAACACGCCCCTATTTGGGGCAAAAATCAGCACAGTAACAGGCAACTTTGTCAATGCCAAGCCTTTTGGCGTACGTCATGGCGTGGACTTTATGCAGACGGGCGAAGTCCGCCGTATCGACACCAAAGCCATCAAACACAGCCTTGACAATCATCACATCGTCATCGCCAACTCCATCGGCTTTTCGGCAACGGGCGATTTGTTTAACCTTAATGCCCTAGATGTCGCCACGCACATCGCCACATCGCTGGTGGCGGATAAGCTCATCATCTTAGGTAAAAGCCTGACCGACTCGCACGGCTCGCTCATCAAGGAGTTGACCGCCACAGAAGCCCACAAGCTCATCCCCACATCCACGCTCGCCCCCACACTCACGCATGCCATTCACGCCTGCCAGCATGGTGTGGGGCGTGTTCAGCTCATTGACTTTGACAAAGATGATGCCTTGTTGGGCGAGTTGTTCACGACAGACGGGCGTGGCACGATGATAAGCCAAAGCGACTACGACCACATCAGGCAAGCCACCGCCCTTGACATCATCGGTATCATGGCAATCATTCGCCCCCTAGAAGAACAAGGCATACTCATCGCCCGCAGTCGTGAACGCCTAGAAGAGATGATAGATGAATTTAGCGTCATGGAGCGAGACGGCAAAATCATCGGCTGTATCGCCATGCATGAGCTAGACGATGAGAGCGTGGAGATTGCCAGCGTTGCCATGCATGGCGACTATCGCAGTGGCGAGCGTGGGGCAAACCTTTTAAAATTTGCCGAACAAAGTGCCAAACGCAAGGGTAAATTCCGCCTGTTTGCCCTGACCACACGCACCCTGCATTGGTTTATTGAAAATGGATTTAGCGAAACCACCCCAAATGAGTTGCCTTGTGAGCGGTTTAAACAATGGCAAAACGGGCGAAATTCTAAGGTGCTTGTTAAACACATCTAACCGTTCCAAAAAACCTAC
>NZ_MXAN01000054.1 GCF_002027545.1 Moraxella lacunata | reverse complement strand
CTTGGAGTATTGTAAGCATGTGTTGATAAGTAGTTCTTTTTATACCAAAGTATCGTTTAAACTCACTGTCGTTTAGTTTTTCAGCTTGCTTGGGTGTCATGTCTTGGTTTTTTAAGGTTAAATGGGTATTATAACATGATGTGTTGTTGGTTTGGAAAGGGGTCTATTAAATCATCTGGTGTCGCACCACCAATGAACGACCATGCTATTGGCATTATCATCATTATCATAAAGAAACCATAAATCCGCCAAGCATTTTGAAAAACTCTGCCATATTGCTCGACAAGTTGCTCTTTGTCGACATTCTCACGCATGATGACAAATGGTAAGGGAATACTCATACGGCTTGGAATGTTGTCATTGCTCTTGTGTGCGGTCATGGATTTACCCCACCACCGACAACTTTACCCCCCATTTGGCAAACTGGGCAATGTCGGCGGTCAATTGGGTGCTGATAAGCTCTTTGTGCAAGCCGTCGCCTAGCGTGATTTTCCAATGGTCTTTGTCTTTATCCATGACCGACAGATAAATGGGGGCGGATTTTATGGTGCGAGAATGGTTGGCGGTAACGGCAAGGCGTAAAATCAGGCACAAATAGGCAAGTTTGCGACCGCCTAGGTTTTCAATAATATCTAGGTTTTCGGATTTAAGTTTTCGTCTGTGGTTTAGAGCGATTTGAGCCATGCTCGCCTGCCCTGATTGAGCAAAGCCTGCAATGTCTGAGAACTCCAACAAATACGCACTATGACGCTGATAGTTGCTATGACCCACGGCAAGCCCAATCTCATGCAAGTTGGACGCACGGCGGAGCAAGTCCCTGTCTTCATCATCAAAGCCCAAATCCGCCTTGACCATATCAAACAGTCGCCCACAAGTCGTCATGACACGCCCTGCCTGCTTAAAATCCACCGAATACCGCTCAGCAAGGGCGGACACCGAACGGTCTCGCACGTCTTCATTATCAAGTCGCCCCAGCATGTCATACATCACGCCTTCACGCAACGCCCCGTCTGAATAATAAAGCTCTTTAATATCAAGCGTTTGCATGATTGCCAAAAGCTCCGCCACTCCTGCTGGGAATACCGCTTGGCGATGAGCTTTTACCCCTTCAAAGGTGATTTTGTCAATGTTGCCAAGTTTGATAAGGTGTTTTTTTAATTTTATCATGCCGTCCAGCGTGATGACATCTTTGGCAAATCCAAGCTCTTCTAGCCCAAGTTTACACGCCTTTGCTGTGCCAGATGACGCGATGGCGTTATCCCAGCCTGTTTTTTTGTAGCGTTTGGCAATGCTCAAAAGCTCGGTTTGGGTTGCCGTCATCGCCCCGTCAAAGGCACGCTCGCTGATACGCCCGTCTGCAAAAAATTTACGAGTAAAAGACACACAGCCCATTTGCAAACTTTCCATTTCAATGGGTTCAAACCCTTGTCCGATGATAAATTCGGTACTGCCCCCACCAATGTCAATCACAAGGCGTTTGTCGGTACTGGCGTTAGAGTGCGACACGCCAAGATAGATAAGGCGAGCTTCTTCACGCCCTGCGATGACTTCAATGGGCTTTGGCAAAAAGGCATTGGCACGGCGGATAAATTCTTGGGCGTTCACCGCCTTTCTTAGGGCGTTGGTTGCCACCACCCTTAGGCGGTCGGGGCTGATTTCGCTGACATGGGGCAAAAAGCGTTTTAGGCAGTCAATGCCACGCTCCATGGCTTCCTCAGATAGGACGTTGTTTTCATCAAGCCCTGCCCCTAATTGCACTTTTTCAGAAATGCTGGCGATACGGCGAACTTCGCCATGGTCAAGCCGAGCGATTGCCAAGTGAAAACTGTTTGATCCCAAGTCTATCGCTCCGATTAGTTCATCACGGGACAGCCCTGTGTCAGAAATGGATTTGGCAATGGCTTCGTGGCGGGCGGTCGTGTCTATCATTACAGGTTTCATGGCGGTTTTTCCAAAAAATATAAATGACTACTGTAAAATAAAATTGGCAAATTGTCTAGGGCTTTTTGGGGAAATTGGGTTGATTTGGGGTGGTGGGTGTTTTACAATGGGGGTGTTAAATCAAAGTCAAAGAGTAACATTATGGTTATAGAAATCAGCCTATTGCCCCAAGTGGTTCAACAACAAATCCTAGCGGTAGAACAAGGGCAAACAGTAGCATTTACCAATCACGGTAAAGTCATCGGCACATTGAGCGGAGAGAAACCAAAAGATAGCCTTATGGCGGTTGCAGGGATTTTGCAAGGCAGGGGCATTGACGGTTTGGAATATGAACGTCAAATTCGCAGTGAATGGGTGCGAGAGTGGGAGCGTGAATGATGTATTTGATTGATACCAATATCATCATTTATCATTTGGCAAATATGCCACAAGCCGTAAACTTTTTGGATAAACATCGTGGTAATTTGGCAATCTCTACCATTACCGTATCGGAAGTTTTGTCTTTTGATATGAATGATGATGATTTGACCGCAACCAAAACATTTTTGCAAGATAATTTTATATGGCTTGATGTAAGCCGTGAGATTATTTTTAAAAGTGCTGACATTCGCCGTATCAAGAAAACCAAAACCCCAGACGCAATCATCGGAGCAACCGCCATTTGTCATGATTTGATATTGGTAAGCAGAAATGAAAAGGATTTTATGCATTTACCCATTGATTTTGTTAATCCTATGGCGTAGTTGGGTTTGGTAGTATCATCAGATTTTAAACAATGGGGTAATACCTTGATTGAAAACGATAGTTTTTAAAAAGGTGCGTGGTACGCACCCTACTTACAGCCAACAAAATTGTATTTTACTACAAAAACCGTTCGCCCTGAGCTATGCCTGCGGGTCGGTTTCCGTCATGGTTCGACTTAGCTCACCACGAACGGAAACCGTGGTACTTTTTCATTTTGTATAGTGTACTTTTTAAACCAAGACCAAATAAAATGGCATCTTAGGCGTTATAACCCCAAACCCTATCCCCCACAATCCCCCTCATATCATCGGGCATATCCGCTTCCAACACCTGTACACCGTCATCGCTTGGCACGGCAATCCGCCAAGCGTGCAGACACAGTCGTTTTATGCCTTTTTGAGTCGCAAGGCTTGCTTGCGTGGGCGACTGATATTTGTCATCGCCAAGCAAGGCATGACCGATACTTGCCATATGCACACGGATTTGGTGCGTGCGTCCTGTCAAGGGACTTGCCTTGACAAGGCTTACCGCCATGCCGTCTATCTCAAAATTTGCCAAGACTTCTATCACGGTTTGGGACGGCTTGCCGTCTTTATCTACCCTAACTCGTCTTTCGCCATTTTTTAGGGTGTATTTGAGTAATGGCTTGTCTATTTTTTGACCGCTCTTGACCGTCCCATGCACCACGCACAGATAGTCTTTTTGTATGGTTTTTTCTCTAAAATGGGCTTGTAAGTCTTTCAAGCTACTGCGTTTTTTGGCAATAAGGAGTAGCCCCGATGTGTCTTTGTCAATCCTGTGAATGAGTTCTAAATATTTTTTGCCCGTTGCCACTCGCATGGCTTCAATCACCCCAAAACTCTCGCCACTTCCGCCATGCACCGCCAAGCCGTGCGGTTTGTTTAGCACAATCAAGCCGTCATTTTCAAAGACCACTCGTCCAAGCAAGCCTTTGGCAAAGTCATCTGACACCACAGGCTCATCACGCAACGATAGGCGAATGGGAGCGACACGCACGACATCGCCCACACTTAGGCGGTCATGGGGCTTACAGCGTTTTTTGTTGATACGAATTTCATCGTCTCTGATGAGCTTATATAGGTGCGAGCGGGGCAAGCCTTTTAGGCGAGCGAGCAAAAAATTATCAATGCGTTGTCCGTCTTGGTTGGCAGTTACGGTCAAAAAATTGACACGGCTAAAATCGCTAATCACATCATCAGCCGATTGGGGCGTTTTGGGGGAATTTTGGGTCATATTGTTAAATTTTTAAAATTTTGATAGGAAAATTTGGGTAAATCTGATATAGTTTAGCACGTTACCAAATAAAGTGATGACAAAAGTGAAATTTTTGCCAAAAATGGCGTTTTGATTAAAAATACCAAACATAATCTTGGTATTGATTATTTATATTCATCACAGGTAGCCCACCCAATTTTTTATTTTGCACATCAAGGTGCGTAAGATTTTTTGCCAAACACACACAAAAACACAAGACAAACACTGTTTTTGTAGAATCCGCTGTTTGGTCTGATCGGTGCAAGCGATGACTGTATGATTAAGGGTTATTCCCAACCAATTTTTTAGGCGTTGAACTGATTTGGTAATCATTTACCAAATGGGTTTTTAGTTTTGTAGATTTTTATTGTAAAAAGCCAAAACAAGGATACTCATGTATCCGATTTTTGCAAACCTAACACACCATAAAGCCCAACCATTTGTCTAATAGGCAACGCCCTATCTTACCGCCTTGATGTTTACTTTTTTAAGGAACATCATGAAACGCATTCTTATCAACGCCACCCACAACGAAGAGATTCGTGTGGCACTGTGCAAAGACCACCACCTTTACGATTTTGACCTAGAAAATCGCACTCGTGAACAAAAAAAAGCCAACATCTACAAGGGGCATATTACCCGTGTGGAGCCGTCATTAGAAGCGGTATTTGTGGAATACGGCTCGGCTCGTCAGGGCTTTTTGCCCCTGCGTGAGATTGCCCCTGAGTATCTCAAAGGCAACCCACGCACCGACAATATCCGAGACATCATCAAAGAAGGCGACAGCGTCATCGTTCAAGTCGAAAAAGAAGAACGTGGCAACAAAGGGGCAGCCTTGTCCACCTACATCTCGCTGGCTGGGCGGTATTTGGTACTCATGCCAAACAACGCCAAAGGGGGCGGTATCAGCCGTCAAATCTCAGGCAAAGTGCGTGATGAAATGAAGCAAATCATCGCCAGTCTATCAATACCCCGTGGCATGAGTGTGATTGTACGCACGGCAGGGATTGGCAAGGGCTTTGATGACCTACAAAACGACCTAAACCACCTGCTTGATGCGTGGTCATCTATCCTAGAACAAAACCGCACTCGCCCAAGCCCCTGCCTTGTTCACCAAGAAGCAGGCGTGGTTACTCGTGCCGTGCGTGATTATCTGCGTGATGACATCGGCGAAGTGTGGATTGACTCTGAGAACGCCTATAACGAAGCGGCTCACTTTATTGCGTCTGTCATGCCAACCCAAATGGGCAAATTGCGTAAATATACCGATTATGAACCCCTATTTACCCGCTTTGGCATTGAGCGTCAGATTGAAACCGCCTATCAGCGTGAAGTGCGTCTGCCGTCTGGTGGCTCTATCGTCATCGACCAAACCGAAGCCATGGTGGCAATCGACATCAACTCCGCCAAGTCCACCAAAGGCTCGGACGTCTCCGAGACCGCTTACCACACCAACCTAGAAGCCGCCGATGAGATTGCCCGTCAGCTACGCCTAAGAGACATGGGCGGTCTGATTGTCATTGACTTTATTGACATGAACGACCCACAGCACCAAAAAGACGTGGAAAAACGCTTAATTGATGCCACCCGCTACGACCGTGCCAGAGTGCAGTTTGCCGAGATTAGCAAATTTGGTCTTATGGAGATGAGCCGTCAGCGTCTGCGTCCGTCCCTAGAAGAAGCCACAGGCTATCTGTGTCCACGTTGTCATGGCAATGGCATGATACGGGATTTGCGTTCTTTGGCTCTGTCTATCATGCGACAAATCGAGCAGATTGCCCTAAAAGAGCGTATGGGCGAGATTCAAGCCGAAGTGCCGACCGAGATTGCTGCCTTTTTGCTGAACGAAAAACGTGAAAGCCTTGTCTATCTAGAACAAGACTCAGGCACACGCATTACCGTTTTACCGCACGCCCACTTAGAGTCGCCCAATTTTAGCCTACACTTCAACCCAGACGGCTTTGCCCCAGCAAGCTATGAGCGGATTGTTGATGTTGAAGAACGTGAAAACATTGACCGTGGTTATGAAGTGAATTGGCAAACCAAAACCGATGAGCCGACCACGGTGGCAAACCGTTGGCAAAAGGCAGATAATGCCACCGCCAAAGCCAAAGACCAAAAAGGCGATAATAAACGAGATAAAGCCCCCCAAGAGACCCCCAAACAGTCCCAAGAAGTCAAAGCTGTGGCATGGCTGTCCAACCTATTCGCTCCTAAGCCACAGGCACGCCTTACTCATGCCCTAAATAACGCAGACGCTGCCGCTGCCATCGAGTCCATCGTCAATGGTGGGGCGAGTAGCTTGGGTGCATTTGGACAAATCAACCTACCAAAACCCAGCGAAACCACGTCCAAAGAAGCCCCACAAAAGCCAGAAAGAGCCGAGCGTAACACCCGCACCGAGCGTGATGACAAATACAAGAAAAAATCCAAACCTGCCAATGATGACAAAAACGACAAGGCAGAAAAGCGTGAAGGTGTCCGTGATACCCAAGGCGACAAGGACAAAAACAGAGCCGAACGCCGTAAAAAAGAGCAGGACTACTACCCCAAGCGTGAGCCACACTCTCAGCGTGAACCTCGTGGCGAGACGGTGCGTGGCGAGACACTAAAACCTGCCGACAAAGCGGACATGGTGAATGCCAACAGTCATCAGTCAGGCAAAATCTCTCACGACAAAACGGACAAAGGGGCGGACAAATCAACAGCCAAGCCCCAAGCCCATGAATCAAAGCCAGAATCAAAACATGAGCCAAGAGCAGATAAAGGCACTGATAAACCTACCAAAGCTGACCGCACCACACATAAATCTGCCAATCCTGATGAAGTGGTGCTACACATCAGCCCCATCACCGAGCCTGAGATGACAGGCGATGTGGTGCATGTCTCGCTAGACAACAGCAAACCCAAACCAAAACGCACCAAGGTCGAAAGAGCCGAAAAAACCGAACCTGCCGATGAACCCAGCAAAGACAGCGACGTGGCAGACTTGGCGGTGCCAACAGAAGTGCAAGCAGAAGTGGTGGCAGAGACCATCGGTGTGGATGGTGATGTTACCGCCCCTGTTACTGCACCTGCCGATGATATAGGAGCAAATCAAACAGGGCAAGTCACATCCACCCAAGTAGATGAAGTGAGCACCCATGCTAATGACATGATACAGCGCACGGACGCACCCACTGCCAATGTCGTGAGTGCAGAACGCCTAACCACGCTCGCCCAAGAGATGAA
Organism: Moraxella lacunata; assembly: GCF_002027545.1. Taxonomy (GTDB): domain Bacteria; phylum Pseudomonadota; class Gammaproteobacteria; order Pseudomonadales; family Moraxellaceae; genus Moraxella; species Moraxella lacunata. The sequence goes on along the minus strand of NZ_MXAN01000054.1, from coordinate 14,786 downwards.
CAAGGCAATCAACGACCCCCGAGTCGTGGCAGTCGCCCTGCGTGAGAAGCTCGGTCTGACCAAAGCACAGCCAGCCCCCACTACAACTCGCCCGACCATCACAGGCACGGCAGGCGAGTTTATCCAAAGCGTGTTAGGCGACACCCTGCCCCAAGCATGGCGTGACGACTTTGTGGCACACTTTTTGCGTGCGGTAGATACCATTCACGCTGACAAACCCACAGAGACCCACTCTGCGACAGACGGCGAGCAGGCGTTCGAACAGGCGTTTGCCGAGCAGTTCGCCAACTATGGCTATGCCCCACTCTCAGACGAGTATTTGGCAGACTTTGCCGAGCATACCACCGCACAGCGTGCATGGCACATCGGACAAGGCAAAACCGAAGCCATACCACGTCCCATCGCTCAGCGTGCCAGCAACGACCCCCGTGGTCAGCACCCTGACTTAGGCACAAGTCCTATCCTTGATGAGACGGTAGGCAAATCTGTCCCGAATGTAGTAGCAGATGAGACGGCAGCCCCTGCCACAGAAGCTCACAAGCCTGAGCCTGTGGACAGCCCTGACCTGCCAGCAGGCGACATGGCTGAGCCTTTACCCCCTAAGACAGAGCCTAGCACAAATGACACTACCGAGCCGAGCTTGTTAGAGTCTGCCAGCGATACCATGGATAAAGTGTTAGAATCCGCAGAATCCGCCTTAGAATCTTTGGTGCAAGCCTTGGATGACATCATCAGCCCAGCTGATGAACCCAAAGACGATGGTCAAACGTCAGACTCCAAAGCCCCCAAAGCAAGTGATAAGGCAAGTGATGAGACCACCAAAACCAGTCCTACCAGCTATAAGGACATGATTGAGAGCGTCTCAGGTCAGCTGTTACAACCAACAGGGATTTTAAATTTGGTAACGCCCAAAAAGCCCAAGCCCGCCAAAGCAAAAACCCCAAAACCTGCCAAAACCCCCGCCAAAAGAACATCTAAGGCAGCCCAGAAGGCAGAAGTCGTCAAACGCAAACCCAAAGCCGATGACAACGCTCCACTTGATAACCCATCATCTGATGACAATCAGGCGTGATGAACCGTCATACAAAACCGCTCAAATCTCATTGGGCGGTTTTGCTTTACGATCAAAACATGATTTAAAAATCGCTTGCAATCTGCCAAAAACCTGCTATAATAATCGCCTATTCGGGGTGTAGCGCAGCTTGGTAGCGCACTTGCATGGGGTGCAAGGGGTCGCGAGTTCGAATCCCGCCACTCCGACCATACAGCAGTCTAGGGCTATCTCACATTGTGCGATAGCCCTTGATTTTTCTAACTTATATCTCTTTTCCTTGTCTTTGGTTGTCCACCATAATCTATTGCTATCCATGAATTTTGTTGGTATTTAAGTTCGCCATCACAATATACCAAAAAATCCTTGCAGATACCGCCATTCAATGCCTACCGCCTAACAAAAAATGCACACCAAATAAGCCTAATAAAATCATATGGTTGTACAAATACACCGCCAAAAATAAAATAAAACCTAGCAAATGGCGAAAGTAGGAAAGTAAACTAAAAACCCCTACAAGCCCCATAAATAAAGGCTTTACGTCATTTTCCCCACGTTTTCCCCATTTTCCCCCAGATTGGGAAAATGCCTTGATTGGTTGTGTGATTAAATTTATAATGTACGCACAACAAACACAAGGACAACCCCATGACAGCTACCGAACGCATTCATCTTAGAACCACGCTCCACGCCATGATGAAGCAAGCAAGCGGTTGGGCGTGAACATGAGCCAATTTATTTTAGATAGTGCTTATCAAAAAGCCCTTGAAATACAACAACACCAAGAGAAAAACCCATGATTATTGACTTGCTACCACACATCAAACAAGCCATTATTGCCAAAGCCCACGAGCAGGGTTTAACGGTGCAGGAAATGCTCGCCAAAGATTATGATGATACTTGGCAGGTATTAGACCAACACGGCTTAAATGGCGATGAAATCCGCCTAACTGATGATGAAACACGGCATTTGATGACAGTTTGAGAATGTATTTTAAGGTTTAGATGGACTTAGATTGGGGCAATCTAATTAGATGATTCAAATTTGAATCATGTATCAGTTTTAAAAGGCTAGGAAGTCATGAGCCGAACGGTGGTTATTTTTCATACCTTAGACCGCCCCGCCTACCATCTTATTTATTAAGGCATGGTAAGGTATGAGAGCATGGCGATTTATGACTTTAAGAGCCTGTTCATGATTAGAGCGTGCCCACCATTGATAACATTTTTATAAAGTAAGGTCAAAACTTAACACTTTAACTCAATTTTTGTAATGAAAATATCCGTTTAAACAGGCGCGCCCACCCTTGACAGAATTGTTTGGCTAATTTAGGATAAATTAAAAAATTACCAATTATGAAACTTATCGCCCCCTTACTTATCATCTTATCATGCGTGGCGATTACCGCCATGATTCTATTATCCAATAACCAAAGCCAATTTACACATATCAGCTATGACATGTGTACGCATAAAGAGTTAAGTAAGATTACCCTAAAACATGGGGCGGATTATATGACCAATCATGATTTTGATATGCCTGCCCTTCATGTGATTGGCGACAAACAAACCATTTAAACAATCCAAGATGAATTTAATCAAATCCAAAATACGCACTCGGGGGCGGATAATTGCCATATCTCCAATCTTAACTACCACGCCAAGCACGTCAATCCCAAATTAGCACCCCACATTCCTAATGACGTGGATTATATCAGCTATGCTCCGCCTAATATCAGACAGGATAAAGCGGTATATTGCCACTATCATTTTAGTGAGCAAATTTTTACCACGCCACAAGCAAAGTCGCAATGCCATTTTATTTATCTTGATAATGACCGCCTTATCACCGAAGACATTAGCGATTTAGAGCGACTGCATTTAACGCTCATGTATGGCACACATCAATTTTATAAACCATACAGCTTTGTTTATAAATGGCATGATAACACCCATTTACGCTATGGCATGACTTTTACCACCAAAGTGAATAATCAGCGTTATGGATATGCTGGTATTTATTAAGGGTAATTAACATATTTTTAAAAATAAAAAATAAGGGCAAATTTAATTGCCCTTATTCATCTATCTAAAATTTAACACCAATAGATTTAAACAAACCCAAATCCCACTTTTTTATCATCAACCGCTTTATATTCTTTTTCATCAATATGGGTTAATTCGGCAAGGGTCATCTCTTTGTCCACCGTGATGTCTTTGCCAATGGATTTTAGATAGGCATTGCATTTTTTAATGGACAATTTACCAAATTGATATTCAACAATGAGTCGCCCACGCCTTAATAAAGCATGGTCAATATCCATTAAATCGGCATTAAAGGTACAAATAAACTGACATTCTAATACGTCTGACAATATCCCATCAGCGATATTTAGAATAATGCCCACCACATCCGTTTGATTGCCACCGCCCACACGCTCGGCAATATAATTTTCGCAGTCTTCTAATACTAATACCGAATTTTTTTGTTCAATGAGCATACTCATAAATTCAGGTTTGGCAAGCTCGCCAATCATATTATTAGGCACAAAGATAAAATCCTTATCGGGAATTTGGGCGGTGAGCCATTTGATATAATTGGTTTTGCCCGTCCCTGCCAAGCCGTGCAATAATACCACGCCTTTTTTTCCTTGTGTCAATTCATCTTTAATTTTAGCATGAACAGGCAAAAAGTCGTCATTATACATTGTCTGCAAATCAAGCGTATAAGGCTTAATGCCTTGATGCTTAAATACCAAATCTCGCCCTTCTTTTAATAATAGCAATACTTTACTATCTTTTGATGTGTATTTTTGCAAATACTCATTAAAAAAGGTGCGAATATTGATTAATGAATGCTCATTTCTTGGGTCATAAAAAATATGGTCTATTCGCAAAAATCCTGATTCAATAATGGTTTTGTCATATTCATTGCTTAGGTTTTCGCTAGCGACAATAAATAAGCCATATTTATCATAAAAATAGCAAATTTCATTTTCATAAAATACATGGTTCTTTTTGTCAAACGCCACAGGATGATAATCGGTACATTTAACAAAATCTACCAGTCTTTCTTTTTTAATCACCATATCATGAAAATCAACACTAGGTAAAATGGACGATAAAAGTTGATAATAAGGGTTGTCATGCGTGGACGTAGAACGCTCCAAATCCTGTGCCACGATTTGATATTGATTATCCATATAGACTTCATTAAAAATCTTTTTTGGATGATAATGCTTAGATTGTAAAATTTTCATAAGATAACTTCGTTTTTTGTGAATGTATTCATTGCCAAATTAAGATAATAACAGATAAAGTTAAAAATTACCAATCATCTTCAAGCACTCACTTGCCATTATCATGCCCACGCTTGCCGTTACCGTAACTGCCGAGCCATAGCCACCGCAGTTAAGTCCGCTCTCGCAGGCATTGGCAAGTTTTAAGGGTTCGGACGAATAGACACATTTCATGCCAAACTTCTCTTTTAAAGATTTATTGATATTTTTATCTCTTAGGTTTTGGCGTAATTTGGCAAGTAAGGGGTCTTGATACACGTCTTTTAAATCGCTCACTTTTATTTGCAAAGGGTCAATTTTTCCCCCTGCTCCGCCTGAGATAATGAGCTTGACTTTATTGAATCGGCAATATAGGGCAATTGCTAATTTGGCATTTATGTCATCCACACAGTCTAATATAACAAGCGGTCTTTTTTTGACTTTGTAGTCTTTTATGGTTTCAATATTTGGTAATAACTCGCCAATATTATCAGGCGTGATAAATTCATCAATGGCATTGATTTTGATATTGGGGTTAATGCCGATTGCTCGTTTTGTCATCTCGCCAATTTTTGATTCGCCAAAGGTGTCGGTTAGGGCGGGCAGTTGGCGATTGACGTTGCTCTCCACCAGCACGTCCATGTCAATGAGCGTCAGCTCGCCCGCGCCAGTACGGGCAAGGGCTTCTGTCGCCCACGACCCCACGCCACCGATACCGATGATAACAACGTGAGCATTGGTAAATTTATCAAAATCATCTTGATATAGCGTGCGTGTGCCTGTAAATCTGCGGTTGGTCATTTTATTTTACTCTTTAAATTTTATTGATTTTTAAATAAATTAAGCGAATTAAAAAAACCGTTCGCCCTGAGCTAAGTCGAAGGGTGAAACGGTTTTTCGTCATGGTTCGACAAGCTCACCACGAACGGAAAAACCCATTAAAAAATCATTTAATAATATTCAAAATTAGTTTTAAATGCCTCATTGCTGTTTTGCCAAAGTTGATATGCCAAGGTTTCTTTATCCATATTAAATAACACCGCCAATTCATCTAAAACATATATTAAATTTTTGGGTTCATTAAAATAATTACCGCCCAGTTGAGCAGGGATAGGATTCATATCAGGGCAATCGGTTTCAATCACAAAAGCAGATACGCCAATTTTATCAAATACCGTTTTTACCGCTTGGCGTAATTTTTTGGCATTGGGGTTGGTGATTTGCCCTGTAATGCCAATTTTAAAACCCAATTTGGAAAAATGCAACGCTTCATTTTCGCCACCGCTAAAACTGTGAGCAATACCGCCTTGATTATGGGCGTTATATTTTTGTGCTTTTAAGAGTTTTAGGGTATCAGCGTGCGATTTACGAATGTGCAATAAAATAGGCAAATCATGCGTTTTGGATAAGCCTATTTGCTCTATAAAAAATCGGCATTGTTTATCATAACTATCCGCCGATTTTAATTCATCAGGATAAGTATCAAGCCCTATCTCGCCAATGGCAATGTTGGGATATTTTTTTAGATAATTATCCAACAGAATTAAATCATCATCGCCATGCTCTTTGATATATAACGGGTGCAAGCCACACGCCAAATGGTGCTTAATTGGATAATGGCTATCGGCATGGTGTTTGACCTGTCTCATTCTGTCAAAATACTTTGCCAAATAGCCGATAAGCACCACATGACGCACGCCATGAGCAAAGGCGATGTGATTGTATTCATCACGCTTGTTGTCGTATTCGGGTACGTCAAAATGGGTGTGGGTATCGAATAAATACATCGCATTCCTAAGTATTTTAATAGATTTTGACTTTAATCAATTTTAGCAAAAAAATGCTAGGGGGTTTTTAAAAAAATTTCTCAGCCACCCACCCCAAAGTGTGCGTAAAGTGCGTAACACGCACTGCTTTTGCCATACACTACGGTTTTTTGACCATATCAATCAATTTTCCTAATTGGTCCATACCATCTAGTGTGGTTGGAATTTTGTCATCAGTTGCCACAATTGGGGCAAAAATCACACTTTCAAACCGCTCCAAACTCTCTTTCATATTTTCACGCATTTCTTTGCTGTCAGTTGCATAGTTGTGAATAAATTGACATAAAGATAATCGTAAATCCAATTGTAAAATCTGTGATTGAATAGCTTTTATATTGTATAGTGATATTCTAAAAAAGTAGAGCAAAATACCAATAAAAACAATAAAAGATGTGATTACTATTATCAAAATATTTAAATTAAGTTCTCCCAATCCAACTTGCTTCAAAGACCAAACAATCTTTAAAATTAGAGAAATCATAATAATTGTCATTAAAAAACAATTAAATCTTTTTTCTTTTATCAATTCTTTACTTTTATCATCTTTCATTTTTTGAAAAGCATTTGATAAGCCAATAAAATTAAATTCTTGGCGTTGATTTTGTAGGCTGTTTTCTATGTTTTTTATTTCTGACTTTAAGTTTTCACATTTTAAATTATTGTTTTCTATTTCATTTATAAAACCACCTAAATTACTTAATTTTTGAGAAATATCTCCATTGTGTTGCATATATTTATCATAAGCAAACTTTGGGGTATTTGTAGCTATTTTAACAAAATCAAAAGCCACTCCTTGTTCAAAAACAGAAATATTTTGCTCAAATATTTGCACAATTGACTTGCATTTATTGTATGCAGAATGATTAATATTTTCATATTTATAAAATATATACCAATACAAACATTCATAGTTGATTATGAAAAAGTCGCCAATAATATCGTGTTTTAGTTTTTCTATTCTATTTGTTTCTCCAAATACATCATCATCAATTAAAGTTTGAAGTTTAGCCAGTTTAGTTTGTAAAGAAATATATCTTTGAGATACACAATAAACAACTTCTTTTGTATTAATATAATCGTCAATGTCTTTAAGGAATTCATTAGAAAAGTTTAATACATCAATAAAAGCAGATAGAATATTTTTATATTTATTAAAATTCCCATCATCTTTACATTGGTTAAATAAATCTTTTAAAAATGGCTTAATTTGCTCAAACTCATCACTTGTATATCTAAAATCCATCGTTATCTCCAATGCAATTCGCCCCACTTTCGGTCAGCAGGGCTTTTACTCTTTATTTCTTACTTCTCCAATATCGGTTTCAAAAACCGCCCTGTATGCGATTTTTCGTCTTGTGCCACCTGTTCGGGCGTGCCTGTGGCGACAATCTCGCCCCCACCCGAACCGCCTTCATAACCCAAATCGACGATATGGTCAGCGGTCTTGATGACGTCCAAATTATGCTCAATGACCACCACCGTGTTGCCCTTATCACGCAGGGCGTGCAAAATGTCAAGCAGTTTGGCAATGTCTTCAAAATGCAGTCCTGTGGTCGGCTCATCTAGGATATAAAGCGTCTGCCCTGTGTCTCGTTTGGCAAGCTCTTTGGCAAGTTTGACCCTTTGGGCTTCGCCCCCTGATAGGGTTGTGGCGGATTGCCCAAGCTGAATGTAGCCCAAACCTACTTGCATAAGAGCTTCTAATTTGCGATGAATGGCAGGAATTGCTTCAAAAAACACCAATGCGTCCTCTACCGTCATGGCAAGCACGTCCGAGATGGATTTGTCCTTGTAGTGGACTTCTAGGGTCTCACGATTGTAGCGACTGCCTGCACAGACGTCGCACGGCACATACATGTCTGGCAAAAAGTGCATTTCCACCTTTATCATGCCGTCTCCTTGACAGGCTTCACAGCGACCGCCCTTGACATTAAAGCTAAACCGCCCCGCCTTATAGCCCCTTGCCCGAGCTTCGGGGGTTTGGGTAAATAGGTCTCTGATGAGCGTAAACACGCCCGTATAAGTGGCAGGGTTGGAGCGTGGTGTGCGACCGATTGGCGACTGGTCTATGTCCACCATTTTATCAAGGTGTTCAAGCCCCGTGATTTTGTCATACGGCTCAGGCACAAGCGTGGTTGCGTTATTTAGGTGCGTGGCGGACAGTGGCATGAGCGTGCGGTTAATGAGCGTGGATTTGCCAGAGCCTGATACGCCTGTGATACAGGTCATCACGCCGATTGGGATTTGTAGGTTTACATTTTTTAAATTATTGCCCTTGGCTCCGTCTAGGCGGATATACAAAGGCTCGGTTACGGTTTTTTTGCCTTTTTTTATCTCGCCTGTCTTGGCACTGTGGCGGATTTTGGGAATCTCAATGCGTTTTTTGCCCGATAAATATTGCCCTGTTAATGAATTATCGTTACCTGCAATCTCGTCCGCCGTTCCTGTGGCAATCACCCGTCCGCCATGCACGCCTGCCCCCACGCCAATGTCAATGATGTGGTCAGCGGTGCGAATGGCATCTTCGTCATGCTCCACGACAATGACGGTATTGCCTAGGTCTCGTAAGTGCGTGAGCGTGGATAACAGGCGGTCATTGTCTCGTTGGTGCAAGCCAATGGACGGCTCATCTAGCACATACATGACCCCCATTAGTCCCGCCCCGATTTGGCTTGCCAGACGGATACGCTGGGCTTCCCCGCCCGATAAGGTCTCGGCAGAGCGGGCAAGGGTCAAATATTCTAGCCCCACTTTGGTCAAAAAGCCCAAACGTTCACGGATTTCTTTAAAAATCTTATCCGCCACTTCGCCTTTATGTCCGCCGATGTGTAGGTTTTCATAATACTGCCACGCTTGCCCTATCGGCAGGGCAATGATGTCGCCCACGCCCCGTCCGTCCACTTTGACGTTACGGGCGATGTCGTTTAGGCGAACGCCGTTACACACGTTGCAAGTCGTGTCAGATAAATATTGGGCTAACTCATCTCGCACGATGTTGCTAGTGGTGCTGTGATAACGGCGTTCTAGGTAGGGCAAAATCCCTTCAAATGGCACGGTTTTGGTCGTTTTACGCCCCCGTTCATCGGTAAAATTAAAGGTCAGTTTTTCTTTGCCCGAACCGTTTAGGATAATGGTTTGCTCTTTTTTGGTTAAGTCTTGCCACGGCTTATCCATGTCAATGCCAAAATGCGTGCAAACGGTGGTCAGTAGCCCAAAATAATAAGCATGGCGTTTGTCCCAACCGTGTATCGCCCCTTGATTTAAGGACTTGGCAGGTTCGGTAACGATACGCTCGGCAGAAAAATACTGGCGTTTGCCAAGCCCATCACAAGACGGACACGCCCCAGCAGGGTTGTTAAAACTAAACAGGCGTGGCTCCAACTCACTCACCGCTCTATCGCAGGCAGGACAAGAGTGCTTGGCGGATAGCACGGTCTCGCTCTCATCGTCCATATCGTGCAAAATGGCAATGTCCGAGCCTAGCCGTAACGTGGTCTCCAAGCTCTCCGCCACACGGTTACCCAAATCATCTCGCACCTTAAACCTATCCACCACCACGTCTATGGTATGCTTGTGCGTTTTGGCAAGCGTGGGTAGCTCGTCCATGTCATAGACCACCCCGTCAATGCGAACTTTGGTAAAGCCCTGTGCCTGTAAGCTCTCCAACAGGGCAATATGCTCGCCCTTACGCTCACGCACGACAGGGGCAAGGAGCATGAGCCGAGTGCCGTCAGGTTTGGCAAGAATGTCGTCCACCATTTCGCTCACCGTTTGGGCGACCATGGGCAAGCCGTGTTCAGGACAATGGGGCGTGCCGACACGAGCGAACAGCAAACGCAAATAATCATACACTTCGGTAATCGTACCGACGGTGGAGCGGGGGTTGTGGTTGGTTGATTTTTGTTCAATGGCAATGGCAGGGGATAAGCCTTCTATGCTATCCACGTCAGGCTTTTCCATTTGTGATAAAAACTGGCGAGCATAAGCAGACAGGCTCTCCACATAACGTCTTTGCCCTTCGGCGTAGAGCGTATCAAAAGCCAGCGATGATTTGCCCGAACCTGACAAACCCGTAATCACGACCAACTTATCTCGTGGAATGTCCACGTTGATGTCTTTTAGGTTGTGGGTTTTTGCCCCTTTGATACTGATGTATTCGTGTGCCATGATGTGCCTTATTTGCTTAATATTTTGATAAATGTGGGTTTATATAATGGGGGTGTTTTTAAAATTTGAAATGGCAATAACCAAAATTTACAATGATAAAACAGCACAAAAAAACCACCCAAATATAGAATATTTAGGTGGTTTATTTTATGAACCCAATTAAAATTAATCAGGCAAATTTAACTTCTGTTTATTTAGTACTTATTAGTACTTCACACGATACCATGCATCACGAGCAGCAAGTTTGGCTTGTTCCCACGCCAGACGTGATTCGCCTTTAACTTCATTCCATGAACGCTCCAAATCACTCTCATAATCTTCAAAACGAGCGTCAGCAGGGTAGCGTGGACGGTTGGCATAACCTACGGCATAAGCAGGTAGGTAGTCACGGTCATAATCATAGCCTGCTACATAGCTTGGCGATGTGGCATAGTGAGCACGCCAGTAAGCTTCTTCGATGGTTGGGTCAAAGGCTTCACCTGCGGCACTGCCTGCACCACCACCAACGACTGCACCCACAGCCCCGCCAATCAACGCCCCTAGTGGACCTGCTAAGGCACCGATGGCTGCACCTGCAGCTGCACCGCCAAGACCACCAACGGCTGTACCCACTGGATGTGAGCCTGGCTCACCTGTGATTGGGTCAGCGTTTAGGTCTGCTTTTGCTTCGTCAGACATATTTTTTACAACGTCACGATCGATATTGTCATAGTTACTCATGATGAATTCCTTATTAAAGATGGATTTGTTACTTGGTTATTTACTGATTTAAGGTAAAGTGAAACTCTATTTTCATTTTAATGTTGATGTTGTCATGTCTTATTTAAACTAAAATAAACCTAACAAATCATCATTAAAATCGTCCAAAATTGGCTTTACCCACGACACCAACCACGCTACGTCATTCATGCTTATCATCTTGGTCCAACAGATATCAAGCATTCATTTGGTATTTTCTCGTTGGCGATGGGTGTATGATAGGGGATTTTTGGGGTGTGTGATAGCCACAAAATGTAAAGTCATCGGCAGTCTTGTGCGTGCTTTACCCTAGAAATTTTAAAAATGTTACGCCATTGTTGCAACTGTCGTGGTTGTGCGTAATTGTGGGGAGAAGTGTTGATTTTGGGTAATTTTTGGACAATTCGCTGTGCAAAAACTTTATTTTTTGACAGGTGTTATTGATGTTTTGATATTGACAAATTATCATCGCTAACCTGCTAATTCATCTAGGGCAATTGCACTACAAAATTTTACATAAAATTGATTAAAAATCAAGCAGATTTAGTATTTATAGTTAATTTTATCTAAATATATTTTTAATAAATTATTCAAAGTGTAATTGGTTTGGTGAGTTTTTAAATAATTTATGTCTAAAAATTACCAATTTCTTTAAAAACATAATTTTATTTGCTAAAAATTAAATATAGTGCGATTGCCCTGCTAATTCATCAATTTTTGCCATAACACCCGCCCAATCCATGCTATAATAACCAATTTCCCCAAATTTACCCATTATGATAAGATTACAAGGCGTCAGCAAAACTTTCGCCATAAAAAAAGACGGCAAACCCACAACCTTTACCGCCCTACAACCGACCGATTTGACGGTGGCAAAGGGCGAGATTTTTGGTGTGATTGGAGCCAGCGGAGCGGGCAAATCCACGCTCATTCGCTGTGTCAATCTCCTAGAACGCCCCACGACAGGACACGTTTTTGTGGACGGTGTGGACTTGATGAGCCTAGACAACACCGCCCTTATCAAGGCTCGCCGTCATATCGGCATGATTTTTCAGCAGTTTAACCTGCTCTCATCTCGCACGGTGTTTGACAATGTTGCCTTAAGCCTTGAACTGTCTGACACACCCAAACACGTCATCAAACAAAAGGTAAGCTCCTTGCTTGAACTCGTGGGCTTATCCGAGCGTCATCACGCCTATCCGTCTAGCTTATCAGGCGGTCAAAAACAGCGTGTCGCCATTGCCCGAGCGTTGGCAACCGACCCAAAAGTTTTGCTCTGCGATGAGGCAACCAGTGCCTTAGACCCTGCCACGACAGGGGCGATTTTGGATTTGTTAAAAAAAATCAACAACGAACTTGGCATTACCATACTGCTCATCACGCACGAAATGGACGTGGTCAAACGCATTTGTGATAAAGTGGCGGTCATTGACAAGGGTGTGTTGGTGGAGCAAGGCACGGTGGGGCAGATTTTTGCCAATCCCCAAACCGAGCTTGCTCATGACTTTATCAAGGCGACTTTTCATGTGAGCTTGCCTGATGAATTTTTGGCACGCCTGCACGCCCATGAGACGGACGGCACTTATCCTGTGATACGCTTTGAATTTAGTGGCAAAACGGTGGACAGTCCGCTTTTTTCGGAGGCGACACGGCGATTTGGCGTGGCGTTTAACATTTTGACTTCACAAATGGACTATGTGGGCGGTGTCAAGTTTGGCGTAACCATTAGCCAAATGATTGGCGAGCGGACGGCGTGCGTGGAGGCGTTGGCGTTTTTTACAGAACATCATGTTGGATTTGAGGTGTTAGGCTATGTGGCATGAGATTTATCAAGGCTTTATGAGCGAGCTAACCCCCCAAATGTGGCAAATGGTCTATAAGTCCACTTACGAGACGGTCTATATGGGGTTGGTCTCTACCGCCATATCGGTGCTGGTGGGGTTACCGCTTGGGTTTTTGGCGTTTTTGACGGGCAAGGGGCGGATTTTGACAAACAAGCCCTTATTTGCCATATTGGACGTGATTATCAACGTGGGGCGGTCGGTGCCGTTTATCATTTTGCTCATTATTTTGTTGCCCTTTACTCGTCTGATTGTGGGGACAACACTGGGGACGACCGCCGCCATTGTGCCACTTGCCATGACCGCCATTCCTTTTGTGGCAAGGCTTACTGCCAACGCCCTAGCCGAGATTCCCACAGGTTTGACCGAATCGGCTCACGCCATGGGGGCGACCAACTGGCAAATCATCACAAAATACTACTTCCCCGAGAGCCTACCCATACTCATCAACGCCATAACGCTCACGCTCGTCTCGCTCATCGGCTACTCAGCCATGGCAGGTGTGGTCGGCGGTGGCGGTCTAGGCAATCTGGCTATCAGCTATGGCGAACATCGTGGCATGGTCTATGTCAAATGGATAGCGACCGTCATCATCGTGGCGATTGTCATGATATGCCAAAAAGTGGGGGATATGCTTGCCGAGCGGTTTGATCACAGATGATATGCCAAAATGGCATAACCTTTTGTTAAAATTTTAGCCAAAATTCATATTGAAGTTTGGCTAATTTTTTGCTTTAATATGCTAAAATTTATTGTTGTCATGATTTTGTCATTTGATAAATTTAATAGACTTCTTGCAATACTAGGTTTTCCGTTCGCTCTAAGCTATGCCTTCGGGTGAAAGAAAACCTTTTCATGGTTCGACAAGCTCACCACGAACGGTTTTCTTTAATTCTAAGTTTTGCAAGAAGCCCAATGATTTTAAATTGACAAACAGATAAATATCATTCCTTTTTAAACAGAGAACTCTTATGAAAGCAAACAAATTTTTTGGTCTGTGTGCCTTGGCATCAGGCATTGCCCTAGTTGGCTGTGGTGGCGACAAACCTGCCCAAACCGAAACCAAAACCGACACAACCGCCCAAACCACAACGGCAACCACAACCGCTTGCCCTGCTGGCGACCCCAACAAAATCAAAGTGGGCGTGATGAGCGGGCCTGAACATAAAGTTGCCGAAGTGGCTGCCAAAGTCGCCAAAGAAAAATATGGTTTGGTGGTAGAATACGTTGAGTTTAACGACTACGCCCTGCCCAACACCGCTGTCTCCAAGTGCGACCTAGACGCCAACGCCATGCAACACAAGCCCTATCTTGACAAAGACAGCCAAGAGAAAAAACTGGATAATCTGGTCATCGTAGGCAATACATTCGTATATCCACTGGCAGGCTATTCTAAAAAAATCAAAAGCATAAGCGAGCTTAAAGACGGTGCTATCGTGGCGGTGCCAAACGACCCGTCAAACCTAGCTCGTGCATTGATTTTGCTTGAAAAACAAGGGCTTATCAAGCTAAAAGACAACACCAACCTATTCTCAACATCGCTTGACATCGTAGAAAACCCCAAAAAACTTGAAATCAAAGAAGTGGATACATCAGTCGCCGCTCGTGCCTTAGATGACGTGGATTTGGCGGTGGTGAACAACACTTATGCCGGTCAAGTGGGCTTAACCGCCAATGACGGCGTGTTTGTTGAAGACAAAGATTCGCCTTATGTGAACATCATCGTTGCCCGTGCCGATAACAAAGACTCGGACGCTATCAAAAACTTCGTTCAAGCCTATCAGTCTGATGAAGTGGAATCCGAAGCCAAAAACCAATTTAAAGACGGTGTGGTCAAAGGCTGGTAAATGAATAAAAATAAGGGCGTGATTGAACCGCACCCCAA
>NZ_MXAN01000053.1 GCF_002027545.1 Moraxella lacunata | reverse complement strand
CTAGGGAGTAGGTCATGGTACACCCGAGAAACTTTAAAATTACCACAAACATAATGAAGTTTGGGTGTAGGGGCGTGCTGTGCACGCCTATAAAAATTGGCATGTTATCAAAGGACGTGCGGAGCCAGTCCCTACAAAGCCTGTGGCAAATATTAAGTTTGTTAGGTGTATTTAGAGTCTTTATTTAATGAGTGTTAGGGTATTGTAGCATATTTGGGGTTTGGGGGGGTGTAACTTTATAGAATTTATGCTGTCTGATTTTAATAAACAAATCAAAAAATCAGCGAATATTTTATTATTAGAAAGCCATTCTGATAGCTATTTATTATTTATCACTGCCAAAAAGCATAGCAAGAATTTAACCAAACTTAAATCCGATTTTTGGCGATTTTATGAACTAACCAATAAACCCAACGCCAAAATTTATACCATTTATTGCCCAAATTGTAATAATATGAATGTTTGGGAACTGGCATTTGATGGAACCACGCCCGATAATGAAGAGTGCGATAGCTGTCATACGCCATTATGGGACGACAACGGCAATCCATGTCAAGGCGTTGATGTGGAAATTGATGACGTTTATTTGACGGATTATGATTAAATGTTAAAAGCCTTTTTATTATTCCTTTATGCCACTATCAAAACCATAGGGTTAATTATCCTATGGTTTGTTTTAGCAGGTGTAATATCTCATGGTATCAGCGAATTAAACACAGAGCGTTATCAGCTCAATGATACGCCCAATGATGGATTTATGATAATTGGTACAGATACCGATAATGGCTATTATCGTCAAACGTGGCAAGAATATCAAACCAATCCCAAACTGCCATTAACCATACCTGACAAGGACTGCATAGAAGATTGTTTAAAACAGTTGGATAATGGCAACTATCTGTTTATCAATGAAAGTGCTATGTATATGAGCCATTCTGAATATCAGATTAAGGGCAATAAAATTATACCCATATCTTTTAAAACCTATCATCTTGGACATATATTTGTCGGTATGATTGGGGCGTTTTTTGTGATGGGATTTTTAAAATATTTATTTAGCATTTTTCAAATCAGAAAAAACAAACAAGCGATGATGATTTATCATAAAAAATTAGCCAAAAATTTACTTATCACCTGTGCTGTCTTGGGTATATTTTGGACAGTGATTTATTTGACGGTATAATTTTGGCACATGATTTAAGCTTTTAAAATAACCCATTTTACCGCCAAAATCTGTTATAATTCTTATTTTCATTTTAAAAATAGGATTATTATGATAGTCGGCATTGATTTGGGGACGACCAACAGCCTCATCAGTTATTTTAAAGACGGCAAACCCACACTTATCCCAAACGCACTTGGCAAGGTGCTAACGCCGTCTGTGGTGAGCGTGGACGATGACGGGCGGATTTTGGTTGGCGAACCTGCCAAAGAACGCTTGATTAGCCACCCGACCGCCACCGCCAGCACCTTTAAACGCTTTATGGGAAGCCAAAAAACCTACACGCTCACCACAGGCAAGCACAGCCAAAAGTTTAGCCCCGAAGAGCTGTCGGCACTTATCCTAAAATCACTCAAACAAGACGCACAAACACATCTGGGGTATGACGTTACGGACGTGGTCATTACGGTGCCTGCCTACTTTAACGACCACCAACGAGAAGCCACCAAAACATCAGCAACACTTGCAGGGCTAAATGTCGTCCGTCTCATCAACGAGCCGACCGCCGCCGCTATGGCGTATGGCTTGCATGAGTATGATGACGATGATGAACGCAAATTTTTGGTACTGGATTTGGGCGGAGGGACGTTTGACGTTACCTTGCTTGAACTGTTTGCAGGGGTCATGGAAGTCAAAGCGTCCGCAGGGGATAACCTGTTGGGCGGAGAAGATTTTACCGACATCATCATCAAAGATTTTATCGCTCATCACGAAAAACAAGGCACGCCTGCCGACTTTTGACAACGTCATTACGCTCTGCTGTACGATGCTTGTGAGTCTGCCAAACGCACCTTATCCACCCAAAATAACACCGAGATTCGTCTAACGCTTGATGAAAAAGAGTACAATTATACACTAAATGACGATGAGTTTGAGACACTCTGCCAGTCCCTATTTGCCAAAATCACCGCCCCCATAGAACGCACGGTGCGAGATGCAGGGCTAAAAGTGCGAGATTTGGACGCCATTGTGTTAGTTGGCGGTTCTACTCGTATGCCCATGTTTAAAAAGATGATTGCCCGTCTGCTTGGGCGTTTTCCCACCGCAAGCCTAAATCCTGATGAAGCCATTGGCATTGGGGCGAGCATTCAGGCGGGACTTATCGCCGAAGATTCTGCCTTAGATGAGCTGGTTCTGACAGACGTATCGCCCTATTCGCTTGGGGTGCAGACCAGTATGCAGATAAGTGAAACCGAGAGACGGGACGGCATTTTTGCCCCTATCATTGAGCGAAATACGGTCATTCCTACCAGTCGTGTGCAAAATTTTAGCCCTGTTTATAATAACCAAACCGAAGTGCGATTTGGCATTTATCAAGGCGAAGCTCGGCTGGTCAAGGATAATATCAAACTGGGCGAAATCACCGTCAAAGTCCCCCACGCCTACAAAGGCAAAACCACCGAGCTATCCATAGACGTGCGTTTTTCTTATGACGTGAACGGGCTTTTGGAAGTGGACATAGACGCAGGGGGCAATCAGCACAATCTTGTGATAGAAAATGGGGCAAAACGCCTAACCGACACCGAGCTAAAAGCGTCTAAAGACAAACTTTCCGCCCTAAAAATCCACCCACGAGACACGCTAGAAAGTCGCACGCTCATCGCACGATCCGAACGCTTGTACTCTCAACGGCTAGGACATGACAGGGACGAAGTGGGGCGACTCATCGCATGGTTTGAGAGCGTGCTTGACAGCCAAGACACCGACAAAATCCGCCACGCCCAAGTCAAATTTGGTGAATTTTTGGATAACATAGAAAGCAGGGACGACTGGTGATGACGGCATGGCAAATACTGGGCATAGAGCCGACCGATGACGAATCCGCCATTAAAAAGGCTTATGCCAAACAGCTCAAACACAACAAACCCGACAAAAATCCAGACGACTTTAAGGCGTTGCGTGAAGCCTATGAAACCGCCCTTGCCACACGCTATTATTATGCCAATGATGACGATGATGATTATCAAGATGATGATTGGCAAGATGACAGCGTGAGCGATGGCCATGCGGACGATGAATGTGCGGACGATGACAAGGCTAATCATCTTGATAACAATCATGATGACACAAAGGACATAGCCAAGCCTAGCCAACACGGGCTTATCATCACAAGTTATACCAGTGCGTTTGATGAGTCGCTACTGGATAAATCGCCATTGGCGGACGATGACGAGCATTCGCACGATACGCCTTATGATAAGACAGCCGATGACAGCCATAACAGCGATGATGATTGGCAGGACGTGGACAACAGCCCACATTTTAGCTCGTTGTGGTATGACATTGACAATGATGATGACGTGGCAGACAAAGACCAAGCCCTACTTGACGTACTCTACGCCCAAACCGACAGTTTGTACACATTCGCCCTTGATGAACGTATGGATTATGAACAGGCATTGTTGGACTTTTTGACATGGTCAAATGCCGAATATCCCAAAAGCTATCGCCATGCGTTTGGGACATTTGCGTGGCATGAAATCATACAATCATGGCAAATAGAGCGTTATCCGTGGTCTCGGTTGATTGATTTACAAGAGCGGTATCAATACCAAGCACCGCCCTTTTCGACTTATGGTAAATTCCATGAATTTTTAATGGATAATTACCCTGTCTTATATAATTATTATTATTCGCCAAAACCCAGAAATCGGGCGGTGTTTTTATGGCATTTTATCAAAAAATCTTTTTATCCTGAATATCTGCTTGTATTAAACCATGATTTACAAAAGGTCAATGAATTATTAACCCGACACGCCAATCAAGAACAAGAAAACTCAAATGGTAATAACCTGTATCACAATATCCTAAATCATGATAAAGAATATGGCTTATTAAATCAATGTGTCAATAAAGGCGTATTTAGACCCATTTATCTGGCATTTGCTTTTGGTGGGGTGTTTTTAATAGGTTCAATATTCTCTTTAATCATTGCTGGCGATTTGTCATGGTTAAATCGCCATGTTTTGCCGATTGCTTTATTTGTATTTGCCATGATGATTTTTTGGCAATTACGTTGGCATTTATTTGCCAATCCCAGTGAGTTTTCTTATCAAGATTATGCCTATCAGCCCAATGCTCATTTTTTAAGAAGTTTATATATTTCATTGCCGTTAATTTTTGGCATTCTGTCATTTTCATTTTATCGGGTTTGGAAAGAACATGAAGTTGTCATAGACGGCGTAACGAATATTACCGAGCTGTATGACAAACCAAGCTATTTCTTGGCTCATTTGGCAGGATTTGGACTGTGGTGGTCGCTCATGCGAGCCAATCGCTATGGCAATCCTTTTGTCATACAGGCGTATTGGGTGGCGGTATTTGTGTTTTTGATATTGGCGGTATTTTATCCGAGTGTGGTCTTATTAACTCAGGATTTAGAATTTAAAGATGCCATTATGGCATATACGCCTTTATTGTGGGTTATTATTTGTTTGCCAATTGGTATTCATCTATTTGCCCATAATAACAAAATGCACTGGCTACACCCTATGGCGAATTTAAGTTTGCAAATACTGGTTGGTGTCTCCATGCTATTTATGTTTTTTGCAATGATTTATGCTTTATGCTTATTATTGTCATTGCCGTTACTTGGTGTGATTGTCGCTTTTGGGATATTTTTATTTTTTAAATCGTTCACTTATGAAACAGAAGAAGAGTGATAAATAGTTACAGTAGGTGCGTATTACCATATTTGGGCATGTTTTGGACAGTGATCTATCTACCTGTCTAAAACTTATTTTTTAATTCACGCAGTGCCGAAAATACCGATAATTTATCGTCATGATTTAAGGGATAAATTTGCTTGATATTATTTATCATCGCTTCATTATCCGTTTGCAAAAAGACGTTAATCAGCCGTTCTTGCTTTAAAGACGTTGGCAGGGACGGGATATTGTTTTTTAACTCATTTTCCACCGTATTTTTATAACTCAAAATCTCTTTTTTGGTCGTCTCATCACATACCGACAAGCCAAAGTTGAGATTGGAGAGCGTATATTCATGCGTGGGATAAAACAGCGTATCAGCAGGCAAGGTATCAAGCCGCTCCATGCTATCAAATAACTTCCCAATCGTCCCTGTAAACACCCGTCCACAACCGCCACTAAATAGCGTATCGCCACAAAATACATGGGTCTTGTCGTCCATATCACACAAATAGGACAAATGCGTGTCGGTATGTCCTGCCGTTTTCCATACTTTAAAAGTCAAGCCGAGCAGTTCAAATTCGCTATTCTCATCGCACGCCACATCAGGGGTCATGCCAATGGCGTTAAGGTGCGACTTATGGGCGTAAATACGGGCATTGGGATAAGCGGATTTGACACTTGCCACACCGCCAATGTGGTCATCGTGATGATGCGTGATTAAAATGGCGGATAGGTTGAGATTATGCTCATGTAGATAATCTAGCACGGGCTTATCATCGCCAATATCCACGGCAATGGCGTTGTCGTCCTTCGCGATAAGCCAAACATAATTGTCATTTAAAATCGGTATGGGGATAATGTGCATGAGTTTTTCCATAATATAAAAAACCGACTGGTCGGTTGTAAAAATAAGGGCGAACCAAATCCACCCCCTATGTCAAATTATCATAAAATTAAGCGTGCGTTTTTTCAAATTCTTTCATAAAATCTGCCAACGCCTGCACCTGCTCATAGGTTACGGCATTATAAATGCTCGCTCGCATACCACCAACGACACGATGACCTTTTAGGTTTAACAGCCCTGAATTTTTGGATTTTTCCAAAAAGACTTTATCAAGCTCGCTGTCGGCAAGCGTAAACGGCACGTTCATGATAGAGCGGTGGCGTGGATTTACAGCATTGTCATAAAAGCTAGAATTATCAATCACTTGATACAGTAGTTCGGCTTTGGCTCGGTTGGTTTTGGCAATACCTTCTACTCCGCCATTTGCCAATAGCCATTCAAACACCAAGCCCGACAAATACCATGCAAACGTGGACGGCGTGTTGAGCATACTGTCGCTATCTGCTTGATTTTTATAATTTAAAATGCTAGGACACCACGCACTTGCACGCTCCATTAGATCTTTGCGGACGATGACAAGGGTCAAGCCAGCAGGCCCGATGTTCTTTTGAGCCCCTGCGTAAATCAGCCCAAAATCATTTACGTTAATTGGCTCAGATAGGATACAAGACGACATATCCGCCACGATAGGAGCATTTACTTTTGGGGTGTCAAAAATCTGCACGCCGTGAATGGTCTCGTTGGGGCAGTAGTGAAAATAGGACGCACCGTCTGTCAGCTCCCAAGTGTCAGGCGTGGGTACGTCTTTGCCGTTACCCTGTGCGACTAAGTTAATCTTACCTAAGCCTAGCGTTTCATAGCGTTTGGCTTCTTTATAGGCCTTTTCTGACCATGTGCCAGTATTTAGGTAATCAGCCGTACCGCCATTTAGCAGGTTAAAGGGAATGGCAGAGAATTGCAATGACGCACCGCCTTGCAAAAACAGCACGGCATAGTCGTCCGAGATACCCATGAGCGTGCGTAAATCCTGCTCGGCTTTGGTGGCAATCTCAATATAATCGGCACTGCGGTGGCTAATCTCCATGACGGAAACGCCCTTGCCACGCCAATCTAACAGCTCGGCTTGGGCTTTTTGTAGGACTTCGGTGGGCATGGTGGCAGGGCCAGCACAAAAATTGGCAAGACGGTTCATAGCTATCCTTTAAAGATGGGGAAATGATAGGGCATTGTAGCAGATTTTTGGCAAAATTTTAACAGTTATCGGCACATTTAGCCACAACTTAGCCCACAACCGTTTGCCAAAACTGCTTTTTTAGGGCGGGATTAGTCATCATTTGGCGGATACTCGGCAAGGTTTGGGTGGTTTGGGCGATGACACCTGTGGGCGTATCTGTCAAAAACGCCACTTGCACCGCTTGATGATGGGTGGGCGACACACAAAGACCAATGACAAAGCCGTCAAAAGTATATTGGGCGGGGTTTAGCTCCACGTCCGAGCGAAACTCGTTTTTGACCAATGGGTAACCAATCTCACGATAAAAGGCAGTAATGGGCTGATGATTGGCTTGATTACTTAGGGCGTTTTTGAGCGACTGCCATAGCGACTGCTCATCACGGCTCATCAGTAGCATATCTACAATCAGCACCCACTGTCCGAACCGCACGCCTTGTAGAGCAAAGCGGATGTCAAGATGAGCAGGCGAAGCAAAGGGCTGGGCTTGGGCAAGGTTGGTTATGGGATTTGGTTGGACTGGGGGCTGGGCTGTGGATTGGGCTTGCTCATCTGTTGTATTACCCCCCAGCTTTCTTTGTGGTTCGGGCGTGGCTTGGGGTGGTTGTTTATTTATGATGTCGCTAGGTGCTAAATCAGCAGATGGCGGATTATCGGCAGATGAACTGACAGGACTAAGCAACGCTCTGACATCCACAGCAGATGAGATTTGTGCTTTGTCCGATGTTGGCTTGGTATTTGGCGTAGTTTTTGGTTTGTCATGTTGCTTGGCAGGCAACTCATCAGGCAACAAATGAGTCAAGCGTGGATTGGGTTGCAAGCGGTCATACACAGGCGGTAGGGCTATAATCTCTGCCCTACTCTGCCCTACTACTGAATGTCTTTTTGCCCACAAAGGTATGCCCGCCAACGCTAGGATATGGCGACTTTGGGCAATCTTTGGCGGACAGTCAGACAGGGTATTCATGTTATATGGGGCGTTTTGCCAAGATAATTTTACAAATAACTTAATATACATCACAGACTTGCAAGGGCTGGTTCTACATGCTCTTTTGATGACTTTGTTGATAAGCGTGCTCAGCACGCCCCTACACCCAAATATCATTGTGTTTGTAGTAGTTTTAAAGTTTTGTGGTTATTATTGAAAATCAATACAAAACAAA
Source organism: Moraxella lacunata (assembly GCF_002027545.1). GTDB lineage: Bacteria > Pseudomonadota > Gammaproteobacteria > Pseudomonadales > Moraxellaceae > Moraxella > Moraxella lacunata. Next base: position 16,287 of record NZ_MXAN01000053.1, on the reverse strand, counting down.
TTCATCATCAGGACACCAATATTGATGTAAGGTTAATAATATTTCATAATCACGCTCACACAATATCCCATCGCCCAATAAAGCGGTATGTAGTGTATCAATATATCGCTTAGCCGTCAATGTATTTTTCTGCTGATATTTTAACAGCCATAACGCCATATCTATCGCACTAAATGCACTCATGGCTTGCATTAATTTTGTCATGTCCATCTCATCAATCACAATCTCATGATTGATAAGCCGAATCAGCCGTTGTATGCTTGCACGGCATTTTATGTCATCGCCATCATCATAATGAGCCATAACCATATATATCATTACTGTTATCATTATCCAATCATTCATGTCCATGTCATATTTATGATACATGAATGTCAGATTTTGTAATAATGGTTTATCAGTAATATCCATATCATCGGCAAATATCGCCAATAAACGATATAAATGCACACCCTGCCATAATAGACTCAAATCATCGTGATGATTATTTTGATGATGTGGCTTGTTGATAAATACCAATAGATGATGAACATCATTTTTTAATAAAACCTGTTTATCATCATGTTCCAAATCCTTGATAATACGCTGATAAATTAGCATTAATAAGCCATTATCAATACGCCTATCCATCTCTGCCACGGTTTTTAATAAAGACTTATCTATTTTTATGGTATCATTATTATCTAATTTTACATAAAAAACATTCGCCAAATCCAGTGAGTCGGATAAATAAAACCCATCATTATCATGACAAAAGACAATCGCATAAAACAGCGAAAACAATTTACTCATGGGGCGATGTAGGTCATCATTACGCAAATAACGGGCGATGATAAGGGGTAGTGTCATGCTTTTGACATGAGTCATATTGACATGATGAATATTTTTTAATTCATAATCAGCTCTGGCTTGTTTGGGGTATATCATCTCGCCTTGGGCTTGCCACGATTTATCCACAACCAATCTGCCATTAATCACTTTATCTTGTGATATTTCAATGTCATTATTATAAATAGCAATGTCAATCGTTTTTTTATCATCACTAGGACTCACAAATAAATGAGCATCTTTATCTTTACCTATATCTTTATCATCACATAATACCAACTCCACGGTTTTATAATCGCTCACGCCTGATTTTTTATGCCAATTGATAAGCATCATTTTATCATGAGTTTGTTGTAATACATTCACGTCCAAATCATCAATCGCCATCTTGGCAAAGTCATCATAATACTGCTCATCCAACGCCAGTATTCGCTCATGGTTGCTCGGGTGCGTGCTACCCATATGCCCCATTCGCTCACGCCAATTAATAGACGTCTGGGCATCTTGGGGGTTTAGGAAGAAAAAATAACTCAAATGCGTGGTATAGCGTTTTTGGGCGTGTGCCAAATACGGCGTTCGCTGCAGGGTTTGCAATAATTTTGCCACGCCATCGCTACGGGTTAATTGTACCGATGTCGCATCCGCCAAAAACTCACGCTGACGGTTAAAATGCTGTTTTATCCATTCGCTACTTGCCATGCCCAAAAAGCCCAATAAGCGAATCACCAAAGAAATAAACTCTATGGACAATCGCCCCGTACCCATCACAATCACATATTCTTGACTTTCGCCTTTATCATCTTGGTATTGATAGCGTTTGGCTTTGGGTTTTTGTCGCCATTTGGATAGCCATTCTAAGCCATCGGCAACATCATAAAGCCATGACAGCCCCGACATTAAGACATACATTTGCACATTTAATTTGGCATCGCCATGTAAGATATGCCCATATTCATGCCCAATAAGTCCATAAAGGCTTTCATTATCTAATTCTAACGCCCCTTTACTGACAACGAGCATCATATTGGCTTGATTCACCCCTGCCACAAAGGCATTTACCCCCGTCTCATCCATGACGTATAATTTAGGTAAAGTAATGTTTGACGCAATGGCTAACTGCTCAGCAAATTCATAATACCGACGATATTTTGGTTCAAAGTCTTTGATGTCTTTGGCATAAATCACCTGTTGTCTTTTTTTATTTTTATTATTATCTTTATCATCATTAAAATGATTAACAGGTAAATCCACGCCTGACATATTAATAAATAAGCGTGTGACATCAATGTCTTTTAATAAAAAGTCATTATCATGGCTGATTTTATTATAATGATATAAAACACTCATGATAAAATAACTGGGTACAAGAATCAGTACCCAAAACCAAGCAAAACCACTTAAATCACCAAAGATGACATACCATATTATCATAAAAAATAATAAGGCAAGTAATACATGAATCATCATCGCCATGACAAATAACGCATATAACACCATGCTGTTTCTTTTGTAATGGCGTTGTAATTCAAAAAAGTTTTGATAAATTCGCTGTGGCATACATCACCAATACATCAAAGGCTGACTGCTGGTGCAACATCAATGGCGGATTTATCGGCAAATTCTAATTGTGCTATTGGCATAAATCCAAACCAATTTGCCACCAGATTATTAGGAAAACTCTCACGTTTATTATTATAAAACATCACGCTGTCATTATAAAACTGACGGGAAAATCCAATGCGGTTTTCGGTGTTTTTAATCTCATCAGACAGCTCTTTTAGGGCAGAATCGGCTTTTAATTCGGGGTAATTTTCTACCACGGCATAAAAACTGCCCAACGCTCGAGACAGGTTGCTCTCAGCATTTGCCAGTTTGGCAAGCCCGTCCGTGCCTGACAGTCCTGTATTTTTAAGGGCATCCAATCCACTTTTGGCGATGTTTCTGGCTTCGGTCACTCGGGTTAGTACCTGCTCTTCGTGGGTCATGTAGCGTTTGGCGACATTGACGAGATTGGGTATTAGGTCGTGGCGACGTTTGAGCTGAACATCAATCTGTGCCAGTCCGTTTGCCACTTGGTTTCTTAGACGAACCAGTGCGTTATACACCGCTATCAAAAAGCCGATAATAACTGCCAATATGATGAGTGTCACGATAATAGCCATAATTTTTCCTTATTTTGCAAAATTTTGCCCTAACACAAAATTTTACTGTTAAAAATCATCAAGATGAATTAAAATAGTATGTTTTGATAAAAATGTCGGTCACTGATACATTAGCAGTCATGCGACCATCTTATTAATTTATCATGAAATCCGCCAACTATCAGCAATTTTTTGATAAATTTTATCAAAAGTTTATCCAACCGCTCCACGATTTGCCATGAGAGAAGAACAGTACCGATTTTCACGCCAAAGCCATCACTTCGTTGGGCGAGATTTAGAGCCGAGCGTGTGGCAACGCATTCACATCGACCCGTGGCTGACCCTGATTTTGTTCAGTATCTGCTTTGTGGGTTTGACGGTGCTATACAGTGCGTCCACGCAAAACACCGCCATGGTCATCAGACAAATGGTGAGCTATGGCATTGCCTTTGTGGTCATGGCAGTCATGGCACAGATTCCCCCGACTTTTTATCGCACGCTAAGTCCCATTTTTTATGTACTGGGGCTGATTTTGTTGGTGCTCGTTGAGATTATTGGCGAAGTTCGCATGGGGGCAAGGCGTTGGATTGACATCCCCGGCTTTGGTAGCGTTCAGCCGTCTGAATTCATGAAGCTTGGCATGCCGATGATGTGTGCATGGTATCTGTCGAGAAAAGAGCTACCGCCAAGCATTCCCACGGTCTTTACCACGCTTGCCATCATCGCTGTGCCTGTGATACTCATCGCCAAAGAGCCTGATTTGGGGACGTCTATTTTGGTGGCGGCCAGTGGCATGTTTGTGCTGTTTTTGTCGGGTTTGCCTTGGTGGATGATTGGTGGGGCGATTGCGGTGTTTATTCCTTTTGTGTGGGGCTTGTGGAATTTTTACATGCACGACTACCAAAAAACCCGTGTCATGACCATGTTTGACCCCGAAGCGGACGCCTTGGGAGCAGGCTGGAACATCATCCAATCAAAAACCGCCATCGGTTCGGGTGGCTTGACAGGCAAAGGCTATCTAGAAGGCACGCAGTCGCACTTACACTTTTTGCCCGAAGGTCATACCGACTTTGCCATCGCGGCGTTTAGCGAAGAGTTTGGTTTAGCAGGCGTTGGGCTGTTGCTGTTCTTTTATCTGTGCTTGTTGGCTCGTTCTTTTTATATTGCCGTTGTCAATCCTGACACTTATTGTCGTCTGCTCGCTGGGGCATTGACCATGTCATTTTTTGTCTATATTTTTGTGAATATGGGCATGGTCAGTGGCATACTGCCCGTGGTTGGCGTGCCTTTGCCATTTATCAGTTATGGCGGTACAGCGGTGATTACCCTGATGGCAGGTTTTGGGCTGCTAACCTGCGTGCATACTCATACCAAGCAGTAGGATACAATACCTTTTGTCGCTATTTTAAAACCGTATGTCATAAAACGATGTACGGTTTTGTTATAAATCATGTTAAGATAAGAACATGACAGATTTATGACAAAAAATCATAAATAATGGTTTTTATTGAAGTTATTTTAACAAATAATGGTTAGGGAAATTCCTTATTTTGTTAAATTTTTAAAAACAATCACATCATTGTGGTTATTTGGCATAAAACTTGCAACAATTAATTTTATACTATGGGACGGATTTCATTTTAACCTTTGCAAATTTGTAAAGTGACTTATTTTTTCAAGTGACTTATATGGCAACCTTGCAAAATAAAAAGAAACCCCCATATTAATAGGGCGTGCCCACCCTTTATAACACATTATATTTTAGGGTGTTTATAGAAAGAAAATGATGTTTTTGCATGAAAAATGGCTAAATCTTGTTTTTCTTCGTCAAAAGCTCGTTTGATAGAACGATTATCAAACTTCACTTTTTCCTTGAAAAACGTGCGATTTTTCTCATTTTTCATTGCAAATACAAAGGGTAGGCACGCCCTAGATAACTAACGATTGGCTTGCTTAAATTGACTTAACACCAATCATTAACCCATCAGAATGCCATCATGCTTTTTATGAATGAGTATGAATGACAAAAAATGTCAGGCATTCCTTTATAGGTTCTCACATGAAATATCTAAAAACTGGTGCGATTGCACTTGCAACAACCCTAGGAACAGTCGCTCCTGTTCAAGCGGTCAATGTGGCAAACACAAGTGCCAATATTGATAAAGTATTGGACGAGCTTAGCCGTCAGCACAATAACGCATCAAGCCTTGTCAAATCCACTCGTGGCAATACTTCATTGGCGTTATCAGGCTCTTTAATCAAGGACGCTAAGAGTGACTCTCAAAAAGACTCGGACATGCTAGGACAGCTCTCTGCCGTTGCTTCTAACACCGTCAGCAAATTTAAACAATCAGGCATGGCATCATGGTATGGTCGTCAGTTCCACGGCAAACCCACCGCCAGTGGCGAAACCTTTGACATGAATGCCATGACCGCTGCTCACAGCTCATTACCGATGAACTGCTACATCAAAGTCACCAATAAAGACAACGGCAAATCGGTCGTCGTTAAAGTCAATGACCGCCCTGCCCAAGCAAACCGTATCTTAGATTTGTCTTATGGTGCCGCCAAAGCCATTGGGCTAACCCAAAAAGGTGTGGGCAATGTCAGCATTGAGCGTATTGATTAATCCCTTGTTTTCCTTTTAACTCCCTATTTAATAAGAAACCACGAATTTACATTTGTGGTTTTTATTTTACAAGCAATTTAGCACATAAAATTACAAAGGACGTGTTTAACACGTCCCTACGCCCACACATCATAAATCTGTGGTAATTTTAGCTCTTTGGCTCTATTTATAAACCTGCTTCTAACTCGCCTGCCTCCACGCTTTGGCGGATTAGAGTGTTAATGGTCATCGGCCCCACACCCCCCGGTACAGGCGTGTAGAAACTGGCAATATTCTCAATACCATCAAGCTCAATATCGCCCACACCGCCTGTCTCTGTCGGATGAAAGCCTGCGTCCACGACCACCGCCCCTTGTTTTATCCAGTCTTTCTTGATAAGCTCAGGCACGCCCACCGCTCCCACCACGATGTCGGCTTGGCGGACGTGGTCGGCAAGATTGGCGGTTTTAGAATGGCAAATGGTTACGGTGCAGTTGGCGTTTAGGAGCATCATCGCCATCGGCTTACCCAAAATCGCACTACGCCCTACCACCACAGCGTGCTTACCCGCCAGTGGTACGTTATAGTGATTTAGCAGGTGCATAATACCTTGTGGTGTGGCAGAGCCATAAGCACGCTCGCCCATCGCCATACGTCCAAAGCCTAGACAAGTCACACCATCCACGTCCTTAGATAGGGCAATCTCATCAAAGCAGGCACGCTCATCAATCTGAGCTGGCACAGGGTGTTGCAATAAAATACCGTGCACATCAGGATTGGCGTTGAGTTCACGGATTTTGGCGAGTAGCTCATCGGTGGTCGTCTCGCTTGGCATTTCCACACGGATAGACTCCATGCCCACACGCTTACAGGCATTGCCTTTCATACGCACATAAGTCGCTGACGCTGGGTCATCGCCGACTAGGATAGTCGCCAAAATGGGCGTACGTCCTGTTTTGTCTTTGAGTGTTTGCACTCGCTCTTTTAGGGAAGTTTCGATTTGGCTGGCAACGTCTTTGCCGTCTAGTTTGGTCGCTGTCATGATGATTACCTTGTGTTGATGGATGTTTGGTGGTTTTGCCGTGGTTGGGGAATGGCTTGGCTATTTAAATACTACTACCAACTTTACATAACCAAGGGCGAACAATCCACCCTTGGTTTAAAAAACCATTGAACAATCGCCAAGATTGGGCATTTATGCCATTTCTGACGTTTGGATTTGGCTTGCTGATTTTACCACATCAAAGATAAGTTTTGAATGCTTATCATTGGTTGAGTCATCGGATGGGTCATCAGACAGTCGCACTCTGACCACCCCACCTTGTGCCAGCTCGCCAAAGAGTATCATCTCGGCAAGGGGTTTTTTAAGCTCATCGGTTACCAATCGTGCCATCGGTCTTGCTCCCATGAGTTTATCATAGCCCTTCTCACCCAGATATGTACGCACGTCATCGCTGACTTCTAATACCACGTTTTTGTCATCCAAAGTGCTTTGTAGTTCGATGATAAATTTATCCACTACCGAACCGATGGTCTCACTAGATAACGGAGCAAACTGCACCACTGCATCCAGACGGTTGCGAAACTCTGGGGTAAAGGTACGCTTCATCGCCTCGCTGTTATCACTGCTATGGTCTTGCTCGGTAAAGCCCATCGATGTACGGCTGATACTCTCCGCCCCAACATTGGTCGTCATGATAAGGATAACTTGTTTAAAGGACACGCTTCTGCCGTTATTATCGGTCAGTGTGCCGTGGTCCATGACTTGTAGCAGTAGGTTAAAGACGTCATGATGGGCTTTTTCGATTTCATCGAGCAGTAGCACGCAGTGGGGGTGCTGATGGACTTTTTCGGTCAAAAGTCCACCTTGGTCATAGCCGACATAACCCGGGGGTGCTCCGATGAGCCGTGACGCGGTGTGGGCTTCCATGTATTCACTCATATCAAAACGGATAAGCTCCACGCCCAAGGCAAAGGCAAGCTGACGGGCGATTTCGGTTTTACCAACCCCTGTTGGACCTGCAAACATAAACGCCCCGATGGGTTTTTCAGCGGATTTGAGTCCTGCCCGAGCCAGCTTGATACTGTCGGCTAATTTGCCAATCGCTTCATCTTGTCCAAAGACGACATGTTTTAAATCTCGCTCTAAGTTTTTCAACACTTCCACATCATCACGACTCACCGATTTGGGCGGTATGCGAGCGATTTTGGCGACGATTTCTTCGACCTGTGCCACATCCACCGTGCCGATGATGGCTGTTTGTGTGTCATTGTCAGCATTGTCCAACTTCTCGCCATGTTGCAGTCGCATTCTCGCCCCCGCTTCATCGATGACATCAATGGCTTTATCAGGTAAAAAACGGTCATGGATATGCTTGGCGGACAGCTCCACTGCCGATTTGATGGCGTCATCGGTGTAGCTGACCCGATGAAAAGCTTCGTACTGAGCTTTTAAACCTTGTAAGATACCAATACTGTCTTCTATACTTGGTTCTTTGATGTCGATTTTTTGAAAACGCCTGGATAGGGCATGGTCTTTTTCAAAGACTTGACGATATTCGGCAAAGGTCGTTGAGCCGATACAGCGTAACTCGCCATTGGCTAAGGCAGGCTTGATAAGGTTGGATACGTCCATCGTACTGTTCATGGACGAACCTGCCCCGATGATGGTGTGAATCTCATCGATAAATAGCACGGCATTGAACTGTTTTTTGATGGCTTTTAACAAGTCCTTGATACGGTTTTCAAAATCGCCACGAAACTTCGTCCCTGCCACGAGCGAACCGATGTCAAGGCTATAAATGATGGTATCAGCTAGGGCTTTGGGGGCTTTGCCACTGGTGATGAGCCATGCCAAGCCTTCGGCGATGGCGGTCTTGCCCACCCCAGGGTCGCCCACCAGCAGGGGATTATTTTTACGGCGACGGCATAGGATTTGGGCGGTGCGTTCTATCTCTGCCATGCGTCCGATGAGTGGGTCGGTCAAGCCTTGTTTGGCTCGCTCATTGAGATTTTGGGCGAACTCTTTGAGCGGGTCTTTTTTGGGGGCGGACTTTTGGGCTTTGGGATTCTCATCTTCTTCGCTCTCGTCCTGCTCATCATTAGGCTCATTCATGCCGTGCGACAGGTATCGCATGACCGACAACCCCGATATGCCCTGCGATTTGAGCAGTGCCACCGCCTGTGAATCTCGCTCTTTAAATATCGCCACCAACACATCAATGCCTGACACCGCTCGCCCCTGCCCACTGGTCTGCACGTGCCAAATCGCCCGTTGTAGCACTCGCTGATAGGCTTTGGTCATCATCGGTGTGGCGTGCGTGCCTGTAATGCGTGGGATATAGACTTGCAAATACCGCTTTAACTCATTTGCCAAAAAGTCCAAATCCACCCCGCACGCCGTCAAAATCTCTCGTGCTTCGGGGTCGCTGATAAGCCCCAGTAGCAAATGCTCAACCGTGATGTATTCGTGCTGTTCTTTGTGGGCAAAATCTTCTACCGCTTGGCGAGTATTTTCAAAGGTTTTATTAAACATAAAGTCCTACTTGATGAATGCTTTGATTAAGGCGTGTCTACCCTTTGTATCTGCCATGAAAAATAGGGGAAATCGCCCGTTTTTCAAGAAAAAGTCCGCAGTTGATATTGCAATATCAACAAGGATTTTGACGATGAAAAACCATCCAACTACTTAATCGGGTAAATTTTAAGTTTTTTACTTAACTTTTTAAATTAAGTGGTCGGATAGCCATTTTTCATGCAAAAAACAGATGGTTTGTTTTATAAATTTTAAAATGTAAATTGTGCTATAAAGGGCAGGCACGCCCTATTAATATGGGGATAATGCCACAAAAAACCATGATTATTTTACAAAAATAATGAATAATGGGATTATTTATCCATCTGTGTGACTTTTAAAAACTCATCAACCACTTTATATTGTCCACTTGTCGTCTCCTCACGGTACATCGCCTCACGAAAGGCGTTGGAATTGGCAAGTCCACCTGTGTACCAAGCGATGTGTTTTCGGGCAATGCGACAGCCTGAATATTCGCCATAAAATTGGTACAGCTCGTCCAAGTGAGCCAGCACAATCTCACGCAATTCACTCACGCTAGGAGCTGGCAAAAGCTTGCCTGTGGCAAGATAATGAGCAATGTCCCGAAAAATCCACGGTCGCCCCTGCCCTGCTCGCCCTATCATGACCGCATCCGCCCCTGTGTACTCTTGCACCCATTTGGCTTTTTGGGGACTGTCAATGTCGCCATTAACAATTATTGGAATTTTGGCGTCTGCCTTGATTTCTTTGATAAGCTCATAACGGGCATTGCCTGTATAAAAATCCTCTCGGGTGCGTCCATGTATGGCAAGGGCGGATATGCCTGCGTTTTCGGCAATTTTGGCGACCGTTAGGATATTTTCTTGCCCATTGGCAAAGCCCAAGCGTGTTTTTAGGGTAATTGGCACGCCCAAATCGGCAACCGATTCCACCGCACTGTCAAGCAGTCTTTTTACCAAATCCAAGTCTTGCAAAAGTGCCGACCCCGACAATTTGCGACACACTTTTTTGGCAGGGCAACCCATGTTAATATCCACGATACACGCCCCATTTTCCACCTGAAATCGCACGGCTTGGGCAAGTTTGTCAGGCTCTGCTCCTGCCACTTGGGCGGAGATGGGGGCAATCTCGCCCGAGAAGTTGGCACGGTACAGCGACTTTTGGCGGGCGTATAGGGCGGTATCAGCGATAATCATCTCACTGACGGCATGACCTGCCCCAAAGGACTTGGCAAGACGGCGAAAGGGGTTGTCCGTTACCCCTGCCATAGGAGCAACAATCAGGCGGTTATTGATGGTTTGATTGCCGATAGTTAGGGGGGTTAAGAGAATGTGTTTATTCATAAATGGTTGATTTTATTAGGTTAATTGATAGTATCCAGACCCACCGCCACTTGCAAAAAATCCTGTGCCAACACAAGCTTGCCATCATAATACCGCTCCACTTCTTTGCGGATATGCCCCATGTTGGGCTGTTTGGCAGTTTCATCATCAAAAGGGGCGTATCTGGCACTAAAATGGGTCAATATCAGTATGGGGACGTGGCAGGCGTGGGCAAATCGAGCAACCATTTTGGCACTGGAATGCTTGGGGTCAAATCCGCCCAGCTCGGCAGGTTTACTTACTATTTTTTGCATGACATCATCGGTATAGGTCGCCTCGTGGACAAGAGCGTGGCAGTCTTTGACGGCTTGGGTTAATAGGCTTGGCGTGTCGTTGTCGCCTGCGATGACGATTTTGGTGGTGCTTTGAACATGAATTTTATAATTATACGGATTGATGGTGCTATCATCAAGGGTTAGGGGTGTATCCGCCTTCAAAATCTCATGCCAATATTTATTGGCGATGTTGTCCGCTTTTAATTTATCGGTCAAAAGTTTGTCTTTGTCAAGCGTTTGGACAATCTCAAACCCAAACGATGCAATGCGGTGCGATAGCGTGTGCAGGCGTATATCAATGCGATGATTATCGCCTAAATCAAGGGGCAATTCATTCTCCAAATTATCCTCAATGGCAATAAAATCAATGAGGTAATTAAAATACAGTTCGCTAACGATGGTTAGCGTATCAAGCAATTTGGCGATGGCTTTTGGGGCGATGAGCGTCAAGGGCTTGGTGCGTCTGTTCATACCAAGGCTCGCCAGAAGTCCGCCCAGCCCATAGCAGTGGTCGCCGTGCGTGTGGGTGATGAGTATGGCGGATAAGTCGTTGGGCGACAGATGGCTTTTTAGAAGCTGATGCTGTGTGCCTTCTCCGCAGTCGATGAGTAGCCAAGAGTTTCGCTTGGCATGGGCGTTGGCAACGCATTCCAAGGCAAGGGCAGAGACGTTGCGTTCACAGGTTGGCACACCGCTTGATGTGCCTAAAAAAGTGAGTTTGAACATGGAGTTGATTGATAAATATGGTGGCACATTGTACCATATTTATCAAAATGGGTTGGGATTTATCAAAATAAATCAGGGCGATTTTACCGCCCCGATGTGTCGCTAGCCGTCGTCCCTAGCCATTATTAGACAACCACAAACTGCTGTCATCATCATAGAACTCCTGTTTCCACACAGGAATGTCGGCTTTGATGGCGTTTAATAGCCATTCGCAAGCGTGAAAAGCAGGCGTACGATGAGATGCACACACCCCAATCCACACCGCCATATCGCCAATGCCAAGCTCGCCAATGCGATGAATGGCGACAGCGTGCGTGATGTCAAAGTTGGCTTTGGCTTCACGAATGAGCTTCACCCCGTGATTGATGGCAAGCTGTTCGTAGCCATAGTAAGTCAGACGGCTCACCGCTCGCTTATTATTATGGTTACGCACCCACCCTTCAAACGTTACCAACGCCCCTGCGGTGTCATTTAGTAGATACGATTTTAATAATCTATCATCAATGGGGTAATCCGACAAAGCAAAACCGTCCAATCGGGCAAGCTCATAGGCTTCATCCTTGGGCAGGCTTGTGATTAACGCATTATCATGAACCGTTTTCATATCAGCCCCCTGCCACAGGAGGAATAAAGGCAATCGTATCGCCTGATGAGACCGTATCGCCCCAACCGCCAAACTCGTGATTGATGGCAACCGCCACTTTGTCTTGGGGTAAATCAAAGCCGTATCTGGCGGACAGTTTGGCATAAATTACCGCCAAATCATCGCTATCTACCTGCACAACTTCACTATCCTTACCTGCTTGTTCGGCAAGGCTGGCAAAGTACAGCACAGTAAGGCTTATCGTATCAAATGGTTGGTTGTTATTTGTCATAATCGGATTTTCCCCCTGTTTTTTGGACAAGATGAATGTCAGTTATCGTGATGTCGTGGCTGATTGCCTTGGTCATGTCATAGATGGTCAGACACGCCACCGACACAGCGGTCAAGGCTTCCATCTCAACGCCTGTCTTATGGGTAACTTTGGCGACCGCCCCCACCACGATGGCACACTCATCATCGGCATATTCAAAGCTCATCTTGATGGTGTCAAGGGGCAAGGCATGGCATAAGGGTATCAGCTCGTGCGTTTTTTTGCCCGCCATAATCCCTGCGATGTGGGCGGTCTGAATGATACTGCCCTTTTTGGTCATGCCGTCTGTGTCTTTGATGTGGCGGTACACGTCAGGGGCGAACACCACCTTGCCCTGTGCGGTGGCGGTGCGTGCGGTGGCGATTTTGTCGCCCACGTCCACCATGGTGATGTTGCCGTCTTTGTCTAAATGGGTGAGATTCATGATTGCTCTTTTTGTGGGTTGTTTGGTAAATTGGGTTTGGGTAAATTGTCATTTGACCTTATGGTAATTATGGGGCGAATGTGATTCGCCCCTACATATCCAAATTTTGGAATTTATTTTAATTTAAAAAGTCAAATTTACCCCTTAAAATACGACAATGCCAATCTAAATTCATCAGGCGTATTAAAATTGGCAAGATTTCGCCAATTTGTTGGCATGGATATTTGGAAAATGCTTTTATCCTTTAAAAATTTCATCACAGACCGCTCGCCTTTATCCAAATACACTTTTAATTCATTATATAAAGATAATGAATAACAGCCCAATAAGGGATAATCTTTATCGCCCGATGTGTCTTTTAAATACGCCCCATGATGATTGTTTAAATCGCACTTTTTTAATAAATTAAAAATTTGGCTAACATCAATCAAATTATCACAGCTAATCACCATTAAAAATTTATCAGATAAATCTTTATCTTTTGATTTATCTTGATGATTGGTAAAATGATTTTGGCAATAATCAAAAGCGGACAATATACAAGATAACGCCCCTGCATTTTTGATATAGTCATCAATAATAACAACAGATGAATTGATTGAATTGGCGTTTTTAAAAAAAGATTTATCCAAAAAACCCTTGTCATTATCACCAAGTAATATCGGCAGATTTAATGTACTAGCATTATTGATATGAAAATCAAGCAACGTTTGATGAGTTGGCAAGAGCAACAATGCCTTGGGCGAGCCCATACGGCGAGAATTACCCCCTGCCAAAATCAATAGACCAATCACGCCCATGGCTTTGCCTTTTGTCTTAACTGTGCGTGGGATTTTGACGCATAAGGTGTGGCACAAAGTTGCATGGGCGTGTGCGGTTATCAAGCTGTTCTAGCAAAATACCTTCCCAGCCCGTACGGCACGCCCCTGTCGAACCCGGCAAACAAAAAATCGCCGTGCTGTTCGCCATGCCCGCCACCGCCCGAGATTGTAAGGTGGACATGCCGATGTCGCCTTTGGAGAGCAGGCGAAACATCTCGCCAAAGCCTGCCACTTCTTTGTCAAATAGCACCGACACCGCCTCTGGCATATTGTCCCGATGATAAAAGCCTGTGCCACCCGTGCTGATGACGGCATGAACATTGGGGTCGGCAATCCACGCACTCATCACGGCACGGATTTGGTAGATGTCGTCTGTTGTGAGCTTGCGGTCGATGAGCGTATGCCCTGCCTTTTTGATACTGTCCGCCAGATATTGCCCTGACGTGTCTTCGTCCAGCGTGCGAGTGTCCGAGACGGTCAGCACGGCGATGTTGAGCGGAATAAATGGCTTGTCCGCTTTTGGCGGAGCGATGTGGTTGGGGTTGTTGCAAAGTTCGCACATAGGATTGCCCTTTTAAATAAAAAATGATTGATTTGCTGTATTTTTATATCAGACAAATAGGATTTGCTTTTATATATTTAAATTTGATATTAAATTGGTATTATTCAATTATTTTTTTTAAATTTACCCCTACAAATCTACCAAAATATAATTAATTAACAATACCAAAATTTAATATGTAAAAATTTACCCACCCACCAGCGATAAATTATTCATGATACCGCTATGACTGTCCAAATAATGATGTTCAGGTTTGATTGGCATTAAGTTTTTTAATGCCGTCATCAGCCCTTTTTTGTCTTGTGTGGCAAGATAAGGGCGAATGTCATAATTTTGAGAATCAAATAAGCACAAATGCACTTTGCCAAGACTACTCACCCTTAGGCGATTACAACTATCACAGAAGTTTTTGGCATACGGCTCAATAATGCCAATACTGCCTGCATAATTAGGGTGGATATATTCAATGGCGGGCCCATCGTCTTGGGCTTTGGTTTTGGGTTGCCAGCCGTGTGTGATAAGGTGGCCTTTGATAAAATGAGCGGTTTGATTTTGAGCAAAAAACAAATCGGCATTATCACTGGTTTGCATAAATTCAATAAAGCGATAAGTCACAGGACGCTCTTTGACAAAATCAAGGGCGGATAATAAATTATCATAAGCGGTATCGTGCATTAAAATACTGTTCATTTTTAATTTGATATCAGTCGTCTCTAATAATTTATCCACGTCATTTAATAGCGTGGGCAATATGTCAAAGCCTGTGATTTTTTTGAATACGTCTTTATCAAAACTATCAATGCTAAGATTTAATTGATTTAGCCCTGCGTTTTGCCAAGATGATAGGTGTTTGGCAAGTTTGTAGCCGTTTGATGAGATGGCGACTTTGGCAATGCCATGCTGTTTGGCAAGGGCGATGATGTCCGCCAAATCACGGCGAACGGATGGTTCTCCGCCCGTCAGACGCACTTTTTTGGTGCCAAGGCTGACAAAGCCGTCAAAAAGCGTGTCAATCTCGGCAAGTGTCAGCTCGTCATCGGGGCGTTTGCCTTGATAGCCATTCGGCAGGCAGTAATCACAGCGAAAGTTACAAAAGTCGGTAACCGATAGGCGTAGGTAGGTCAGCTGTCTGTTAAATCCGTCCACAAGAGGGGTGGGGGCAAGTTGGGTGTGTGAGCCTTGCCCGCCCATGTCGGCAAAGGGGGCTTTGGCGTGGTAGGTGGGGACGGACGTTTTCATGGCTTCGTAAGGCGTTGCCTCGGTTGTGGGTATGGGCTAAGTGTAGCAAAATCGCCCGTCCACCCCAATCGCCCAAAAGGCAAACGGCATACTACTTTGGGGGTAGGAATGAGATGATGGGATTTTTTAAAATGGATTTAAAAGATTTTTGATAACACACTCAATTAAGCAATGCTTAACTCACTATGACTGCCCAAACGGTGCAAAATCAGCTCATCATCACCGTCAAATTCATAAATAAGCACCAAATCAGGCTTGATATGACAATCCATACACCCTACCTATTCGCCTTTTAGGGGGTGATTGTGGTATTTGGCAGGCATGGGCAAGGCATTGATTAGGCAATTCATCACTTCAATCCATTGGGGTGTTGCCAACTGTACCGCTTGTTTTTTGATGTCTCGTTTGAACTGATTTGTCAAGGATACCGACCTAGCCACGAGCAATATCCTGCATGGCAGTTACAGCGTCATCGGCAGAAAATCTATCGAGCTTACCTGCCTTATAATCGCTACGCCCCTCACGGATAGCCTGTGCGGTGGTGTCATTAGGGACAACCGCCTGTGTCCGCTTTTCAAAAGATAATGGCAAACTGCCTGTATCCGCCACTTGTTTTAGGATAAGTCGCATAAATTGGCTTGGGGTCATGCCAAAACTTTGGATAACGCTAAATGAGTCGTCTTTTAACTTTTCATCAAGTCTTAGATTAAAATTGGTAGTCATTATTGTGCCTATTGTGATTGCAATGTGAAACAATTATAAATAACCTTGATGACAAAATCAACCCATTAAAAAAGGGCAAACCTGAACC